>CAZCKF010000306.1:0-4891 GCA_964499155.1 uncultured Chitinophagaceae bacterium | reverse complement strand
ACTTAACCCAAGACCATATCCTTTTGCGTTATGAAGATTTCCTGTAGGAACACGGAAAAACTTTTCAAAAATCTTTTCCCTGTATTCATTCGGAATACCAATTCCATTGTCGGTAACACTTACCTGTACAGTTTTGTCAGTACCTGCTAATTGCACATTCACTTTTGGAGCTCCTTTGCTGTATTTAAGTGCATTATCAAGAAGATTATAAATAACACTTAGCAAATGCAATCTGTCACCCTTTAAATTCACATCACCCGTTTCAGTAATTTTTAAATCTGCATGGTGCTTTTCAAATTGAAGTCTCATGGAAGAAGCGACTTCATCCACAACATTTCTCATATTCACTGATTCATACTTCAGATCAATCTCCTTATTCTCAAACATGGAAAGTTTTAATACTTTATCCACGAGCAGGGAAAGTCTCTGGAGTTCATTTGCAGAAATATCGAGATATTCTTTTGTTCTTGCAGGGTTTTCCATTGCATTGAAACTGCGCAATGCTTCGATAGCCACCACCACTGTAGCGATCGGGGTTTTTAATTCGTGCGTGATATTGCTGATAAATTCATTTTTGATCATTGCAAGCTTTCTCTGCTTTAACAGATTCCTAAAAAGCAATACAAATGAAAGTATTGTTACGCCGACCAGGAAAATGGAGAAAAGTATTGGAGTAGTAAGGCGTTGTAAAAGAAAAGGAAAAGTATTTCCCAGGTCAAGCCTGTAAGTAATTGGTTTGCTGAAACCCAGTGTTACTTCATTGAAAACAGGTTCTTCTTCACTACGTGCGCCTTCGATCCTGGTAATCGTAAAAGGCACATCCACATTTTCCTTGCTAATGTTGGCAGTATAGGCTGCCTGTATTTCGCTTATTTTAACTGAATCGCGTTGTAATGAATCTACCTGGTAGAAAAGCTGAAACATTTTATCTTTTCTTCTGCCTTCTACACGACGATATCCGCTGTCTCTAACTTCATCATAAATAATTTTTTGCAGGGGTGGAACACTACCTTTCATTCTCCCGGTATCAACAACACGTTCCCTGATGGCACCAATCATTTCCAAAACATCTTCTTTTGGAGCAGTCCGGACTTTTATTGAACCTTCTGGTTCACGCAATGCGATAACCGGACCACGTGATGAATCACTTGTAACAGCAAAATTGAATTTAGAAGCCTGGAGTTTCTGAACAGTACGACGAAATGTAATATTCGTTTTCATTTCCAGCGCTCGTTCTTCACGTTCATAATTTTTCTTCAGCCAGTAAGCCTGGAATCCTGTGATTGCAAAAATCGTTAACCCCATCAGGCCTGCCAGCCAGCGCATGTGCTTCATATCAACAAAACTAATTGTTGCATTCGGTAATCGGCTTTAACATTAACCTTTATTAACCTAAAACAAACTCAACTTAACGCTGCGCAGCCCTGGCTTTGATACATTTGAAAAAAAAGCCAACATGTTGAAAAAATTGAGCCTGTCGATGCTTGCGATAATAACTGCCGGCGCCTTGTTTGCCCAGCAAAAAGAAGGACGAGTTGTTTATGAAAGAACTTCCCAATTCACGTTCCGTGCTCCGGGAATGAATGATGACGTTCCCAGATCGCGAACGGACAAATTTGAATTATTGTTTGGCAATGACCAATCTCTTTGGAGAAATGTTCCTGCTTCGGAAAATGAAAATGTGGTTATACCAGACGGCGGTGGAATGTTCAGAATGAGAATGATGGGTGGCGGAGCAGATGATGTGGTGTACACAAGCCTTTCTGATAAAAAAAGAATTGAGTCTCGCGAAATCCTTGATCGCACTTTTATCATTGAAGATTCTTTATCGAAACTTAAATGGAAAATGACGGATGAAAGCAAGACAATTCTTGGTGTAAATACTAGAAAAGCAACTGCAACCCAGATCAGCAGTCGCATGTCAATGCAGATGGTGAATGGTGCGATGGAAAGACAAACTGTACCAGATACTTTAAATATTGTTGCCTGGTTTGCACCAACAATTCCGGTTGCTGCTGGACCGCAATACCAGGGTCAATTACCGGGACTGATACTCGAACTCAGCATCAATAATGATAGAACAGTTTACAAAGCAGTTGAATTTTCTCCCAAAGCAGATGTTGCTGAAATAAAAGCGCCAAAGGGAAAGAAAAAATATACGCAGGCAGAATTTGAAAAAGAGCGTGATGCATTATTTGAAGAAATGAGAAAGAACGGTGGTGGCAGGAATATGATCATCAGGCAATAAATTTTATATATGTTGTCCGTAGTTTGAAACTACGGACAACATAATCAATTTATTCTTCAATTGCCGCACCTGGTTCATCATCCTCCTTTTCCTTCGCATACACAAGAACATTCACTCTCCACTCAGGAAACTCAAATACAGTTTGTAATTCAATAACGAGTTTTCTCAAAGAAAGATCAGCAGTTTCTGGTTTAAAGAAAGTTGCAGTGTATTTCATCGATTCTTTAGGAGAATCATAAACACCCTGGAAAGAAAGTCTTGTACCATCAATGCTGATGTTCAATCCATTTAATTGCTGGTAGATGGATTTATACAGCTTCACTGCATCTTCAAAATTTTCTGTGCTGTTCATTCTTGCCTGCCAGCTATACACTGCTTTACCTGATGAAGTATAGGTTGTCACAAAACATTGCTCTGCATTTTTAATGGATACGCGAGAGATATAATCTGTGCTTTGAGGATTTTGTGAAAGCAATTCACCCCTGATATTTTTAAATTGATTCGGATAATCACGAATCACTTCCTGTAATTCATGTTTAATAGAATTGTTAATGGATTTTAACTGTGAATGTGCAGGATTTACGGTGGTGAATAGGAAAATAACGATTGCAATGGCTTTGGTGGCTTGCATAATTTATTCGAAATAATTGGTTAATAATAGGATGTAATATGCAAATTTTTTATCTTTATTGGTAATAACCTATGAATCACATTCGTTTAACCCAATATTAAAACCATCCTTACAATGAAAAACAGAGACATTGTTCACACCCATGAATCAGCAAAGATCTACCGTGAGTACTACAAGCCCACACTGAATCCCGTAAGACTGATCAAATCAATTCTTGTTGTTTTTATTTCTGGTAAAGGTGCAAGTGCACAGAGCTTTCATAAAGAAAGAAGAATTCGTCACTAACCGTACTTACTAACCCAATCAAATAAAAGACCTCTGGTGAAAACCGGGGGTTTTTGCATTAATGATATGCGTCAGGCTTCAGGAAAAGCCTGACGCATTATTCGAATGTTTTTGATATTAGTAATAACAAAGCCTCAAGAGCAACTAGTAGATTCATAAATCATACTACGAAGCACTTGAGGCCTGAAACCTGAAGCCTGAAGCCTCATGAAACTATTGCATAATCCGTATATCTCTGGTGCCGCGTTCAATCATCTTCTGCATCGGCATGTTCTTGCCTGCCATTTTATTCAAATTGTATGTAAATGACAGCATGAAGAAACGACGCAATACGAGGTTTTCTACATCTTCAATATAATTCTCGCCGATATTTCTGCTGATGCTGATGTTTTGATTCAACAGATCATAAACCGATAATTTGATCTCACCCTTTTTACTTTTAAATAATTGCTTGGCAATTCCTGAATTCCACATCGCGAAATTCTGGTTGAATCCATCTGCACGCCCTGTGTTAAAGGTGTAATCAAAATCTGTTGACAGGATGAAATTATGTGGCAGGGTATAGCTGATGTCGGCAGAATAAGTATGTGTCATATACTTTTCATTGCGCTGCGGCTGAATCGTATACTCAGCAGAATTGTAAGTAACACTCGCGCCAATTCCAAGGTCAAGCTTGTCTTTATGGTTGTAATTCAACCTGAGGTCTTCGCCAATCACCATATTCTTGCTGAATCCCTTTACGTTATCTACGAGGTTTGGATTCCGGTTGTAATTCACCCTTGTATTGGTATTGAAGTTCCCGCCTTTTAATTTTTTAATGGGGAAACCTATATTAAACGAAGCGCTTCCTGAAAGTGCACCATCAAGATTCACAGGTTTTGTGAGCTGACCTCCACCAGGTAATGATTGTGTTGAATTAACAATCTTGTCTGACGTGCTGGAGAAATTTACAAATGCAAACAGGTTTCTGAATTTTACTATATCGAAGAAATTATAACTCAGGGTAATGTTGTTGCTGAATTCCTGGCCAAGATTCGGATTTCCTTCATAATAATAAGGCGCATTGCTTACATCACGAATTGGCTGCAATTGTGTAGCGCTTGGCTGGTTTGTACGGCCACGATAATTAAATCGAAGTGCCCGGCTCTTTTGAAACTGGTAATTAAATGATGCCGTGGGGTAAATATTTGTAAAACGCTGGCTGATCAAATCATCTTTTGAAAGATTGTTGCTTTCAAGCAGGGTATTCTGAACAGCAAAACCAAGCTGATAATTATATTTCTTTTTAATTACACGCAGGTTGGCGCCAAACCTGTTTGATTCATTTAAGTTCTGAAAATGATTTGTGAGCGTGTTGTTGATCACATCATATTTGTCGGTCAGTGAATTATAATCATACGTTTCCCTGTCTGATTCGCTTCTGTTGCGGTTATATCCATAATTCAGTTCAAATATCTTGTCCTTACCAAGTGGTTCAGTATACGAAGCGGAAACACTGTAATTGTTCGTATTGCTGATCGTTTCAGAATTCTGGCGGAAAACGCTGTCATAAATATTGTCGCCGCCGCTGTTATAAAAATTATTAGATGTGGTATTGAAACCGTCGCGATCGTTATTACCAAATGTGTTGTTGAAATTGATGGAAAATGTTCTTCCAACGCGACGGAATTTTCTGCGATAAATGATATTGTTCGTCCAGTTGAATCCCACACCTTCATTCTCAATCA
>CAZCKF010000305.1:0-4898 GCA_964499155.1 uncultured Chitinophagaceae bacterium | reverse complement strand
GCGGGATATATGAATGTTATCACAAGCTTCATGTATTTGCACGCAGATTAAAATCGGAATTGATTAAATTCATTGCCCGTTAGGTGAAGTATGTTGAAACTATTTGGAAAACAAAAAGCAGATACCGCGGTGTACAATGCCGTGCACACAGACATGCATTCGCATCTCATTCCCGGTATTGATGATGGCGCACCGGATGTTGAAACTTCTTTAGAATTGATTCGCGGGTTGCTTTCAATTGGCTTCAAAAAGATCATTACGACGCCGCACATTCTTTGGGACATGTATAAGAACAGTTATGAGATCATAACTGAGAAGACGGCTGAATTGAATGAAGCCATTGTTAATGAAGGTCTTGATATTGAAATAAAAGCTGGTGCAGAATATTTTCTTGACGACCATGTTGCAGGATTATTGAAGGACAAAAAACCATTGCTTACGATCGGGGATAATATGGTGCTGGTAGAATTTTCTCTGGTGACAGAACCTTTGGATTTGAAAGAAATTCTTTTTGAATTACAGATGGCTGGATACCAGCCGGTCATTGCTCACCCCGAGCGATATATCTACCTCCAGGGAAACAGGGAATTTTTTCAATCCTTAAAAGATGCAGGATATTATTTCCAGGCCAATCTTCTATCTTTCGGGAACTATTATGGAAAAGCTGTCTGCGACTTGGCAAATTACCTGGCCAGCAAAGACTTTTACGATTTCGTTGGAACGGATCTGCATAACGCGCGGTACATGGAAGCTCTCTCTAATCCGTCAATCACAAATGCTGTAAAGAAGTTACTTTCGACTGGCAAACTGAAGAATCCCGAACTCTGAATACTGAACATTTTTTGGCTTCGATTGTATTCATGCTATGAATGTTTTCACCATCAAGGACCTGGAAAATCTCTCAGGTATAAAAGCACATACGATACGTATTTGGGAGCAGCGCTATGCTTTTCTTAAACCACACAGAACAGAAACGAACATCCGCTACTATACTTCAGATGAATTAAAACTCATTCTCAACATTGCATTGCTGAATAGACATGGTTTCAAGATCTCTCACATCAACAACATGAGCGAAGGGGAGATCAACCAGAAAATTGCTGCATTGAGCCAGTCGCATGCGCAATTAGAGATCATTGTAAATGAAATGTTGGGAAAGATGATGGATCTGGATATGAATGGGTTTGAAAAAGTGATCGACAACCAGATCAGGTTAAAGGGCACCGACTATGCCATTCTTCATGTATTGTTTCCTTTTCTTGAGAAAATTGGTGTGTTGTGGCAAACAGGAAACATCATTCCTGTGCAGGAACACCTTGCAAGCAATATTATTCGGCAGAAAATACTTTTGGGTATTGATAAATTACCACCTGTTGAATCCAAACGACCTCTGTTCATTTTATTCCTTCCCGAAAATGAGTATCATGAATTGGGATTGCTTTACGTGTATTACCTGCTAAAATCAAGAAACATTCCTGTACTCTATCTGGGTGCAAATATTCCGGTAGCAGATCTTGACTATATTATAAAAAGTACCCAACCTGATGTTGCTTACCTGCATCTCACTTCATCACCTCTCAATTTCGATTTCGAAAAATACCTTGGTCAATTAAACCAGTACATGGGACAAATGGATATTGTGATTTCTGGTTTCCTCACACGCACGTATGAAAAAAAGCTTCCATCGAATGTTATTTTCAAAAAATCACTTTCCGAGGTTAATCAATACATAGAATCAAAATCACCAGGCTCAGCCTGAGAATAAAAGTTTTGGGCCGGTACTTTTGTTTTGTTTAATTTTGATATATTAAATCTTAAACAAAACAATGAACTCCGTGTTCGACTCTCTGATTATCAGTCAGTTACCCTTATTAAAACCCGTTGCACTGAAGCTAACCCGTGATCGTGAAGATGCTGCTGATCTTTTCCAGGAAACAGTATATCGGGCATTCAGGTACCGGGACATGTACCAGGCGGGAACAAATATGGGTGCATGGTTGTATACCATTATGAGAAATACATTTATCAACGATTACCGGAGGCAAAATCGAATTCGTGAAATTGTTGCGAATGAATCGCCAAAAGATTTTTTTAAAGTTGATTATTCGGAGTCGGGTGAAAACAGGATTGTGGAAAAGGAATTATTGAACACCATTCAATGCATGGCTCCGATATTTCGAAGCGCTTTTTTATTGTACATTGAAGGATACAAATACGAAGAGATTGCGCAAAAATTAAATCAGCCTGTAGGAACGATCAAAAGCCGCATTCACTTTGCCCGGAAATTTCTCAGGAAAAAAATCAGCAGAAATTAAGCAGTGCAAAAAAAAGTTATCGTCATAGGAAGTGGTTTTGCAGGTTTGTCTGCTGCAACATTCATGGCAAAAGCGGGATGGGATGTAACTGTAATTGAAAAAAACTCCGGACCAGGTGGGAGAGCACGTCAATTAAAACAAGATGGATTCACTTTCGATATGGGCCCAAGCTGGTACTGGATGCCGGATGTATTTGAAAAATATTTTGCATCATTCGGGAAGAAAGTAACAGATTATTATTCGATCAAAAGATTGAATCCTTCATATCGCGTATACTGGGAGAATGACTTCACTGATATTCCAGCTAACATCGACCAGTTAAAACAGGTTTTTGAATCAATAGAAAAGGGAAGCGCAGCTAAGCTTGATTCTTATCTCAAAGAAGCAGAGTTTAAATACAATGTTGGTATCAACAGGCTTGTGTATAAACCGGGTCAATCATTGACAGAGTTTTTTGATTGGCAGGTGATCAAGGGAGCAATGAAGCTTGACATCCTGACTTCAATCAGCAAGCACATTGCAAAGTATTTTAAAGATGCACGTCTGCGGCAGATCATGGAATTTCCAGTTCTTTTTCTCGGAGCCCTTCCATCAGATACACCCGCCCTGTATAGCCTTATGAATTATGCTGACATATGCGGGGGTACCTGGTATCCTGAAGGTGGTATGTATTCAATCGTGAGGGGGATGCATGAACTGGCAGAAGAATTTGGTGTGAAATTCCATTTTGAAACAGAGGCTCAGCAAATTGAGATACTAAATGGTGCTGCGAAAAATGTCGTTACATCACGTGGCGTTTTTTATGCTGATGTTGTGATCAGTGGTGCTGACTACCATTTTACTGAGAACACACTTTTATCTCAATCATACAGGACTTATGGTGATCAATATTGGAAGAAACGCACGATGGCACCATCCTGCCTGTTGTATTTTGTTGGGTTAAACAAAAAACTCAAAAACGTATTGCATCACTCTCTGTTTTTTGATGTTGCTTTTGATAAACACGGTAAAGAAATTTATGAAAACCCATCATGGCCAAAAGAACCTCTGTTTTATATGAGCGTTTCTTCAACTACTGATTCTGAAGTTGCGCCAGACGGTTGTGAAAACCTTGTGATTCTTATTCCAGTTGCAGCGGGTCTTGAAGGTGATTCGGGCGAATTGCGAAATGAATATTTCAACAAGGTGGTAAAAAGGATCGAAAAACATACAGGTCAAAACATTAGTGATGCTGTTGTATTCCTTAAAACATATTCGGTCAGTGATTTTGAAAATGATTACAATTCCTACAGGGGTAACGCTTATGGTCTTGCGAATACATTGAAACAAACCGCCATCTTCAAGCCATCATGCAGGAGTAAAAAAGTAAAAAACCTTTATTATACCGGGCAACTCACAGTGCCTGGTCCTGGTGTGCCGCCAAGTCTTATCAGTGGTGAGGTGGTTGCAGGCCAGGTATTAAAATCATACACTTCATGATAGAAAAGTTTTATCATACAAGTGAAAGTTGCAGCATGCTTGTAACTAAAAATTACAGCACTTCATTTGCATCTGCCATTCGGTTGCTGCACAGGGATATGCAAAAACCCATTTGCAACATTTATGGTTTTGTACGATTCGCCGATGAAATCGTAGATAGTTTTCATCAGCATGATAAAGAAAAATTGCTGCAGCAGTTTAAAAAGGAAACGTATGATGCATTAAATCGGGGAATCTCACTCAATCCCATCCTGAACAGTTTCCAGAAAACAGTGAATGAATACCACATCGATCATGCATTGATTGAAAGTTTTTTTAAAAGCATGGAAACGGACCTGTATCAAACGCGTTATGATGAGAGGGATTATGATGAATATATCTATGGCTCTGCTGAAGTGGTTGGCCTTATGTGCCTGTATATTTTCTGCGAGGGGGATAATTCCCTGTACGAAAAGTTGAAATTGCATGCCCGCGCTCTCGGTGCTGCTTTTCAAAAAGTAAATTTTCTGCGTGATTTCAGATCAGACTATGATCATCTTTCCCGCATTTATTTCCCGGGGTGTGATTTTGATAATTTTACACAGACTGCAAAACAGCAGATAGAAGCGGACATAGAAAATGATTTCCGTGCAGCGTATAAAGGAATTTTGAAATTACCTATGAAAGCACGTTTTGGTGTGTATGTTGCATATAAATATTACTATTCACTGTTTAATAAAATAAAAAGAATGGAACCAGCGCGAATACGTCAGCTTCGCGTAAGGATTCCAAATTATTATAAAGTAATGATCGTGTTAAGAGCAGGTGTTAAAAACCAATTGAGATTGATCTGATGGAAAGTACAAAAGTGATATTGGTAAATGAGCGTGATGAAGAAACGGGTATCATGGATAAACTGGAGGTTCACCAGAAGGGCCTGCTTCATCGTGCCTTCAGTATTTTTATATTTAACCAGTTTGGAGAAATGTTGTTGCAGCAACGGTCAAATGAAAAATACCACAGCCCGGGTTTATGGAGCAATACGTGTTGCAGTCATCCTTCACCAGGAGAAAATATAGATGATGCAGCCCATCGCAGGTTAAGGGAGGAAATGGGATTTACTGT
>CAZCKF010000304.1:0-4911 GCA_964499155.1 uncultured Chitinophagaceae bacterium | reverse complement strand
TGAAGAAGAGGCTAAGAGTCTTGAAAAAAAGATGCGCAAGAACCAGTTTGATTTTGCTGACTTTAAAGCTCAATTACAGCAGATCAAAAAAATGGGTAACCTCAAAGACCTGATGGCGATGATCCCGGGTGTGGGCAAACAAATAAAAGACATTGACATCAGTGATGATTCCTTCAAAGGCATTGAAGCAATCATCAATTCAATGACGCCATATGAAAGAGCTAACCCAGATGTAATTGATGGCAATCGAAGAAAACGCATAGCGAAAGGTTCCGGAAAGGATATCAGCGAAGTGAATGCATTCATGAAACAATTTGAACAAATGCGTGACATGATGAAGATGATGAACAAAATGCCGATGGGGAAGATGATGATGCCGGGGATGAAGAGATAATTTTGGATTTTGGATTTTGGATTTTGGATTTTTCGAAGACCCTAATTATTTGAAATTTTCTTACACGTTCGAAAATTTGCCTATGCTCGTGAGCTTGCCGAACAATTGCCATTTGCCCTTTGCTCATTGTTCCTTTTGCAGTTGCCTGTTGCATATTACAATTGACCATAAAGAAACTATTCCCTGCTAACCAACTCCTTAATGCTCCCTTCACTTAACAATATCAACAACATCTTCTTCATTGGCATTGCGGGAGCAGGCATGAGCGCCATTGCACAATACCTGCAGGGAATTGGGAAAAACATCAGTGGTTCAGACAGATTTTTTGTACCGAATGAACCCAATGAAACTCGAGATAAACTCGAAGCAGAAGGGATCAATTGTTATTTGCAGGATGGAAGCGGGATCAATGAAATGATTCAACTTGTGGCTGCATCAACTGCAGTTGAAGATTCGAATGTTGAAATTCAAAAAGCAAAAGCACTTGGCATTCCCATCATTCTTCGTGCGGAGCTTTTAACGCTAATAAGTCAAACCAAAAGAACAATTGCCATTGGTGGCACATCAGGAAAGTCAACCACAACAGCAATGTTGTTTGATATTCTCGATCATGCCGGTGTTGGTCCAAGCATTATCAGCGGAGCGGGACTGGTTCGATTGCAACAACAGGGGAAGATCGGGAATGCGCATGTTGGAAATGGTGAGTGGCTGGTGATAGAAGCTGATGAATCAGATGGTTCCATTGTGAATTACAGGCCGGAAATTGGCGTTTTGTTGAACCTCGATAAGGATCATAAGGAAATTGAGGATCTGAAAAGAATTTTCGAAATCTTTAAACAGCATACCACCGGTCGATTTATTGTGAATGCATCACACCCGCTTGCAGCAGAATTTTCTCAAAATGCTGACCTTGATTTTTCCAGCAATGAAAAACCCGCCGGATACATGGCAACAGATTTCAGGCAGGATGGATTTGAAATAAAATTCAGGATCAACAACACACCATTTGAATTAAAATCACCCGGGTTTCATAATATGGAAAATGCATTGGCAGCGTCCTGCGTTGCTCACCAGGTGGGTGTACCACTGCATGTATGTGCCGATGCCATCAAAGATTATGAAGGAATATATCGGCGCAATCAAATACTCGGTCGACAGAATGGAGTATGGGTGGTGGATGATTATGCACACAATCCGGCCAAGGTTGCTGCAGCTATCCGTTCAATGCAACCGCTGGGTAAAAAAGTGGTTGCCTGGTTTCAACCTCACGGTTATGGACCAACGAGATTTTTAAGGAATGATTTTGTGTTGGAAATTGCTGAAGCACTTCGCGAAAAGGATGAGATCTGGATGAGCGAGATATTCTATGCCGGAGGCACAACGACCAAGGATATTAGTGCCGGAGACCTGATCAATGATCTTAAAAGAAAAGGCAAGCAAGCGTATTTTATTTCCAATCGTGAAGAATTGGTTCCAGCAATTAAAGATCATCTTGAAGAAAATACAGTTTTACTACTCATGGGTGCACGGGATCCAAGTCTGGATACTTTTGCCCGAAATGTTTTTACTCAACTCAAATAATGGTTACAGAAAATATATCTGATGTAATTCATCAACGACGCAGCACCAAGACTGCCAGCATGAATGGAAAGAAGATCCCGGATGAACTTTTACTCCGGGTTCTCGAACATGCTGACTGGGCACCAACGCATGGCAGGACGGAACCATGGCGTTTTGTGATTTTTTCGGATGACAAGGTCGCTGAATTTGGAAAGGAACATGCGCAGTTGTACCAGATCCATACCCCTGAAGACAAATTTTTACCAACCACATATGATAAGCTTTTGCATAATGGAGATCTATGTTCACATGTAGTGGTAGCCGTTATGCAGCGCGGTCATTTACCTAAAATTCCACCACTCGAAGAGATTGCAGCCACGGCTGCAGCCATTCAAAATGTATTGTTGGCAGCTACAGCGGAGGGTATTGCGACCTTCTGGTCAACAGGAGGCATGGTATTTCACCCCTCCTTTCGCGCCTGGCTTGGATTCGGAGAAAATGACCAGGTAATGGGCGTACTTTATTTTGGATATTCCCATACAACCCCGGAAGCCAAAAGAAATATACCGTTTAGTAGTAAATTGAAATGGGTTAAATAGTTCGTTTTCTGCGAGTTAACAATATGTTACTTCAGGTCAATGTGTAAAAACAGTTTGGGATTTCACGGCCGTATTGTTACATTTGCCCTCCCGGTATATTTTCCGGTAAACCCTATTATTCAACGCATTTAAATTTCTATTTAAGATGCCAGTAAAGATCAGACTCCAGCGACATGGGTCTAAGAAGAGACCTTTTTACTTTATCGTAGTGGCAGACGCCCGCAGTCCACGTGACGGAAAGTTCATCCAGAAAATCGGTACTTACAATCCTCTCACCATTCCAGCGACGATCCAATTAGATCGCCAGCGTGCACTTGAATGGCTGAACAAAGGAGCGCAGCCAACAGATACAGTTCGACGCATTCTTTCATTCAAAGGTGTATTGTATTTGAAACACCTGTTGCGTGGTGTTAAACTCGGATTGTTTGATGATGCAACTGCAATGGACAAATTCCAGAAGTGGTATGGCGAGCACGAAGCACAGGTTAAAAAACGCCAGGAAGAAGCCATGCGTAATCGCCGCGGAATGAGAAGGCCAATGCCTTCACGCAGACCAGAAAGGCGTGAGAATAGCGGAGATGCTGGATAAATTTTAAAAACCTAAATAATTTAAGGTGGCGTGTAAATGCCACCTTTTCTTTTTATAATATCATGTTGAATAATTAGCGTTGAATGGAGTATAGTAACATTGGTAAGATCGTGTCAGTCTTTGGTTTGAAGGGTGAAATGATACTGGTGCATACTCTTGGTAAATCATCAACCCTGAAAGGACTTCCCGCCATTTTTATTGAAGAAAAAAAAGATTCATTCATTCCCTGGTTTATTGAATCAGCTCGCAGCAAATCTGCTGAAGAAATTTATTTGAAAATTGAAGGACTTGATACCCGTGAGCAGGCATTGAAGCTTGTTCAGAAAAAGGTTTGGATACCCACAACAGAGCTTGAAAAATTTGCAGCCAAGACATCACCTGTGGGGCTTGTCGGGTATGAATTGATCGATGATTCGGGAACGCTTGGGAATATTTTGGAATTGGTTGAACAACCACACCAGATGATCTGCCGAATTGAAATAAATGAACAGGAAGTGCTGATACCGCTGAATGAAGAAACACTGAAAAAGATTGACAGGAAGAATAAAAAGGTATTTGTTGAATTGCCGGAAGGTTTGCTGGATGTGTATCTCAAATAAAAATGTGAATAGTGAAAGGTGAATAGTGAAACGGTCGTTTACAGGTATCGAAGTCGAGTAAATCAGAATTTCCAAAGACAATATCTTTTCGATACTTACCAGATGGTTTTCTTGATTCCAATTTGAAATGATAAAAGAAAAGACTTCACACAAGCGCGGCGACTTTTCCAGTATCAAAGTCGGTTAAGTCCCCATCCTCAATGAAAATAACTTTTCGATACCTGTAGTAAGCTATTGACTATTCACTATTCACCATTCACTATTCACGGCTCACCACTCACCACTCACTCCTCACCACTCACCCAACGCCCGTCTCGCCTGAATCATATGTCTTTGCTCATGCGCAATAAGGAATCTGAATGTATCACCAGCTTTCAATTTGAACATCTTCGTTAATGAAATGGGTGTTCGCAATGCGCCAATATCCTTTTGCTTTGCTGTTTCAAGCAACTCGAGCAACCTGCTTTGTTGCGAAATAAATTCTGTTAGTACTTTATCCTTACTTAATTCCTTCAATGGCCGATGATCCCTTGGTGCCTGCATTTTATTCGCCACTTTTCCATTTTCTCCAGGCTTCATCATTTTTGTAAAATAATTTCCCAGCCAACCCGATTTAAAGTTTTCCTTTGGCCTCGATTCACCATCAAGTGTGTTCCTTAGTGCTGGCAAATAATACCTTCCATAACTGTTTAAATGCTCAAGCGCTTGCAATGCACTCCAGCTTTCCGGTGCGGGTTGCCGCATTAAAGTATCCTGGGTCAATTGCTGCATTTTTTTGGCTTCTTCAAGTATTGCATTGACATCGCCTTGCAGTGAAACCAGCAGCTCATTACTATTAAAAGTGGGCATTTCAATTATTTGAAAACAAAACTAAACCAGCCTGACACCGAAAATCTTGGCATTTACCAAGATTTTCTAAATTCTTACACTACCCAGCAACTTGCTGAAAGTAGCGGCATCGATACCGAGATAGGATGCCAGGTATTTATGCGGGACCAACTGCAGTATATGCGGACTCCGGGTGAGCAGGGTTTTAAACTTTTGTTCCGCAGAAAACAATTGCAATTCAACCTGCCGTTCAATTACTCCTTTTAAAGCAAAAGATGTTGTGCGCAAAATGAGTTGCATGATAGCTGGATATTTGTCCATCGCTTCTTTCACCTGTTGGTA
>CAZCKF010000303.1:1245-4919 GCA_964499155.1 uncultured Chitinophagaceae bacterium | reverse complement strand
GTTGTGATTGATCCTGTGCTGGTGTTTTGTTCTTTCTCAGGAAGTACCGGTGACAACTGGGGATATACTGCAACTTATGGTCCAGATGGCAGCATGTTTGGTGGTGGTACCGCGCGTGCATCAGGATTTCCTGTTTCTCCCGGAGCATTTCAAACAAACTGGGGTGGCGGTACAGGTGAAGAAGATATTTCTGACATTGCAATAATCAAATTAAATCCATCTGGCAGCAACCGTATCTATGCAACTTATATTGGTGGTTCAGGAAATGAACAGCCACATTCATTGATCGTTGATGGTTTAGGAAATCTTGTTCTTGCCGGAAGAACCACTTCGTCAAATTATCCAACAACCGGCGTGGGTCTTGAAGGAGATGGTGGAAGCTGGGATATTGTTATTACAAAATTAAATCCTGCCGGTTCAGCACTTATTGGTTCCAAAAAAATTGGCGGTAGCGGCGAAGATGGAGTAAACATTACATCCACGAGAGGAACACCGCTTTCACTTCAACAGAATTATGGTGATGATGGAAGAAGTGAGGTAATACTCGACAACAATGGAAATATTTATGTTGCAAGCTGTACACGCTCTTCGAATTTCCCTGTGCGTGGAAATGGTTTCCAGGCAGTAAACGGCGGTCAGCAGGATGGTGTTTTAATTAAAATGAATCCAACTGTCAGCACCGTTTTATTCAGCACCTACATTGGTGGAAGCGGTGATGATGCAGCTTACGTATTATCTATAGGTCCAGCAGGAGATATCTATGTTGCAGGTGGAACAAACAGTGGAAATTTTCCAGGCACAACAACACCGGGTGTCATGCACCAAACCATTCAGGGTGCAATTGATGGTTTTGTTGCTGTGGTAAATAATAACGGAGCAGCTATTCAACGTGCAACTTACATTGGTACTTCAGGCATTGACCAGGTTTATGGAATTCAATTCGACAGGAGAGGATATCCGTACATCATGGGACAAACAACAGGTAATTGGGTTCCATTCAATGCTGCCTATGTGGATGCAAATGCAAAACAGTTTATTTCAAAATTGCAGCCGGATCTTTCTGCAAATGTTTATACAACCACATTTGGTAAATCCGCAACAGTACCGAGCATTTCACCTGTTGCTTTCCTGGTTGATCGTTGCGAAAATGTTTACGTGTCTGGTTGGAGCGGAACTTTCGGAACCTATTCAACATCCGGTGGAAGTGGTCTTCCAGTAACGCCTGATGCAATTCAAAGTTCAACAGACGGACAGGATTTTTATTTTTTCGTAATGAAGCGTGATGCAACCCAAAGATTGTATGGTAGTTTCTTTGGTCAGAATGGAGGACTTGTCGATCACGTGGATGGAGGAACAAGTCGTTTCGATGAAAATGGTGTGATCTACCAGGCTATTTGTGCGAATTGCGGTCAGCCTCCAAAACCTGTTTTCCCAACAACACCTGGTGCATGGAGTACACAAAATCCTTCGAACAACTGTAACCTCGCCATGGTAAAGATTGCATTCAATCTTGCAGGTGTTGGTGCGGGTGTGCGTTCGGCCATTGACGGTTCAATCCGCGACACCGCAGGTTGTGTACCACTTGAAGTTGATTTTACTGATACTGTTCAAAATGCACAGAGCTACGAATGGAATTTCGGTGATGGTTCCGCACAGGTGAATACAAATTCTGCAACAATTTCTCATACTTATAATTCAGTTGGCACTTTCCAGGTAATGCTTGTCGCAATTGATTCCAATACATGTAACATTCGCGATACTTCTTATCTCACCATTCGTGTAGGAGATATCCAGGCAACATTAAATTTTAATCCTGTAAAACTGAATCCCTGCGACTCATTTAAATTCAGGTTTGATAATCTCTCATTTGCACCTGCGATCAGACCATTTACTGATACTTCTTTCATTTGGGATTTCGGTGATCAAAGCCCACGAATTCGTGCAGGCATAAATCCTGTGTTTCATAGTTACCAGTCTCCTGGTCAGTATAATGTAAAACTTATTCTTGCAGATACGAGTTATTGTAACTCTCCTGATTCAATTGAAATTCCAGTTCGTGTTGCATCTCTTGTAAAAGCACAGTTTGAAACACCACCAACAGGTTGTGTTCCTTATGATGCTGTATTTACAAATACATCGCTCGCAGGCCAAACTTTCACATGGTATTTTGGAGATGGCAGCACATCAAATGCATCAAGTCCGACATACCAATACACGGTGCCCGGAACATATACTGTAAAACTCGTTGCAGTCGATTCTGGTACATGTAACATTATTGATTCAGTAGAACATACCATCACTGTCTATTCAAATCCAACAGCGAATTTCACATGGGCACCCAATCCGCCTGTTGATAATACACCAACTGTATTTACCAACCTGGCTTCGCCCGATGCTGTTCGTTTTAAATGGGTGTTTGGCGATGGCGACAGTTTAATTACAACATCACGCGCTCCTGTTGTTCATCAATACAACGCAACAGGTACTTATAATGCATGTCTCACCGTTTATAATGCAGCTAATTGTGAAGACCAGATCTGTCAGCCTGTGGATGTAACGATAATTCCGCTGCTTGATGTACCGAATGCATTTACACCTGCAGTAGCTGGACCAAATAACATTGTATATGTGAGAGGTTTTGGAATTGGTAAAATGAAATTCACCATCTGGAACCGCCAGGGTTTGAAAGTGTTTGAAACAACAGATTATCGTGTTGGATGGGATGGAAGATATAAGGGTGTAATTCAGCCAATGGATGTTTACGCTTATACGTTGGATGCAGAATTCACTGATGGCACAAAGGCAAGTAAAAAAGGTGATATCACCTTAATAAGATAGGAGTGAATATGAAGAAATATATATTGAGCATTATCACAGGTTTTGTCGTACTGCAGGGCAGTGCGCAGGACCTCCATTTTTCGCAGTTCTTCAATTCACCACTTACAACGAACCCTGCGAATACCGGATTATCGACTTGGAATGAATTACCGCACCCAATGGTCGGCAATTATGACCATGCCCTATAAAACGATGAGTGCATATGGAGATGTACAGGTCATGCGCAATACGACTGAAACCGGGTGGATGGGTGTGGGTGGTGTGATCCTGCGTGATGTGGCTGGAAGCGGAAACCTTACATCAACAAAGATCTATGGTTCTGTTGCCTATCACCAGATGATCGATGCAGGAAGCCTGGTGAGTCTTGGATTCAATTTGGGCTGGGCAAATAAAAGGATCAATACAACCAACCTGAAATTCCCTGACCAGTTTGACGGAAAATTTTTCGACAGTCATTTGCCCACAAGCGTTTCACTGTCGTCAAATAACATTAACTACTTCGACATGCAGGCTGGAATTAATTATGCTTATTTCCCAACATCAAGTGTATATGTGAATGGCGGATTGTCCGTACATCATATCAATCGTCCAAGAGAATCCTTTTTCAACGCAGATTTTGATTCAGCCGACAATCGCATTTCTCGTCGATACATTGGGTTTTTGAATGGAAGTTTCATGATCAATGATCAGTGGATCATCAATCCAAATGTATACTACAGCAACCAGGCAAAGGCAACTGAGCTTGTTCTTGGAATGAATGCGCATTATAATTTATCGGGTGATGGTGAATATCAGTTGATTGGCGGATTGTATTATCGTCACCGTGATGCAATTAT
>CAZCKF010000303.1:0-1235 GCA_964499155.1 uncultured Chitinophagaceae bacterium | reverse complement strand
AGACTACACATTTACTTTCACATACGATGCTACCATGTCGTCTTTGAAAAATTATAACAACACCCGCGGCGCCTTTGAATTCTCACTGGTAAAGCAGGGAATGTTTGATACGTTCAATGGTGACAGGAGGCAGACGATTTGTCCGACCTTTAAAACATACTGAGGGAATTTTTGATTTTTGCTTTTTGCTTTTTGATCTCTTTACAGGTTCGACATTGAATTAAATTAGAATTTGTTTTCCTATTCAAAAATGCATTTTCAAAAATCAGGGTGTTCGCACTCACCACTCACCACTCACGACTCACCACTGCCCACTCACCACTGCCGTATTCGACCCGACTAGCTTAATCAATAACCACAGATTTATTTCCGCCCGAAATGTCCGAAATTTACTCCCGTGCAACAAAACACTACCTCAACAGTAAAACTCTCCACATCACGCGGATCGCTTTCCGATAAACACATTGATGCATTCAGGCAGATCGTGGGCGATGCTTACGTGGTACTCGATGAAGAAACACGACTGAATTACGCGCATGATGAAACGGAAGACCTTCATTTTTTACCGGACGTTGTTGTAAGGCCGAGAACGGCAGAAGAGATCAGCGCGATCATGAAAATCTGCAACAGGGATCTGCTGCAGGTTACTCCAAGAGGAGCAGGAACAGGATTGAGTGGAGGAGCTTTGCCGCATTTGGGCGGCGTTTTATTATCAACTGATAGATTGAATACTATTATTGATATCGATGAGCGCAACCTGCAGGTGACAACAGAATGTGGTGTGATCACTGAAGTGTTGCAAAATGCAGTGAAAGAACGTGGATTGTTTTATCCTCCTGATCCAAGCAGTCGGGGTTCTTGTTTTATCGGGGGAAATGTGGCAGAAAACAGTGGTGGTCCGAAAGCGGTTAAATACGGCGTGGTTAAAGACTATGTGTTAAATGTTGAAATGGTACTGCCCACTGGTGAAATAATATGGACGGGTGCGAACGTTTTAAAAAATGCAACGGGATACAACCTGACGCAGCTTGTCGTTGGAAGTGAAGGGACCCTGGGCATCATAACAAAAATCGTGTTGCGTTTGATACCATTACCAAAGCATGATTTGCTGATGCTCGTTCCATTTCGTTCACCCGAAAATGCATGTGCGGCAGTCAGTGCGATTTTCCAGGCGGGTTATACACCGAGTGCACTGGAATTTATGGAACGTGATGCATTGGAATGGGTATCAAAAT
>CAZCKF010000302.1:0-4946 GCA_964499155.1 uncultured Chitinophagaceae bacterium | reverse complement strand
AGCCATTCATGGATTTCCCAAGAACAGATCACAAGTGCACCAGTTCGCTGTGCGATCGACACACAATCCGCAATATGGTCCGCATGTCCGTGCGACAATAAAATATAATCTGCTTTAATTTTTGAAACATCAATCGATTTTGCAAGATCATTGTAAGTAACAAATGGATCAAACAGAATATTATTTCCATTGATGTTGACCGAAAAGCATGAGTGACCGTAGTATGTTAGTTTCATAAGAGGCAATTTAGAGCGTTGAGGCGGTTATACTTCGAAGTTGTAATCTAAAAAAGCAAATAATATCAGATCGTTGACGCAGGTTTAGTTTCGAGTAGATTCAAAAAAATTGGAAAGAGCAACTGGCAACAGGCAAAGCCTGGTTGAGACGAGGTTGGTTGGAAAATAAATGTTTTATTTAAAAAAGTTGTTACCATTTTTCAGACTATAAATTCCCTTTTATGTTACATCGGGAGGGATAGGGTCACTTTCAGCTAGAAAGTTTACCAATTGCATGTTGCCCGTTGCAAATTCTATTATCAGTCATTTTTGTTGACAAGGTTTGTACAATCGAAGAAGCTCCCTCCTCCCTTTATCTTCGTAACATGAGAAATTCTCCGTTCTGGTGGTTGCTGATTGGGTTCATGATCCTGCTCGACATTTATGTTTTCCAGGCAGTTAAAGTGCTTACGCAATCTTCAGGCGCGAAAACCAGGATGATCATTCACATCATTTACTGGTCTGTTTCCATTATTGCGGTGATAACACTTGTTTTTCTCCCATTGATCTTTTATCATTTCAACAACCTTCCGAAAATTGTACGCAGCTCACTTTTTGCGGTAATTGCCGGATTGTTTTTTGCAAAACTCATTGCTGCAGTTTTTTTCCTGGTTGATGATATTCGAAGGGGAATTCAATTCATTGCCGGAAAATTTTTCTTTTCCGGGACGGAAGGTGAAGATTTACAGGAGGGTGAATCCATTTCACGATCTGTTTTTTTGAGCTGGCTTGGAACCGGAGTTGGTCTCGGTTTATTCGGAACCCTGATATATGGTTTCGGAAATAAATACCGTTACCAGGTTAAAAAAGTTCCGCTTCATTTTCCAAACTTACCGGCAGCATTCAGGGGGTTAAAGATTGTCCATATCTCAGATGTTCATTGCGGAAGTTTCAATAATACCCATGCCGTTGAACGGGGCATTAACCTGGTTTTGAAGCAACAGGCAGACCTGATCTTGTTTACTGGCGACCTGGTCAATGATACCGCTAAGGAAATGGAACCGTACCAGAATTTATTCGCCAAACTGAAAGCCCCGATGGGTGTTTTTTCAACACTTGGCAATCACGATTATGGCGATTATTCCTGGTGGGAAAGTGATGCAGAAAAGCAAAGAAACCTGGCCAAGCTCAAAGAAATCCATCGGGAAATGGGTTGGCGTTTGCTCATGAATGAACATATAGTTCTTGAAAGAAATGGCGAAAAGATTGGATTGATCGGGGTGGAAAACTGGAGCTCTAAGGCCAGGTTTCCAAAATATGGTAAACTGCCTGATGCTTATAATGGTGCTAAAGAATTACCGTTTAAGATCCTGATGAGTCATGATCCTTCTCATTGGGACGCAGAGGTAAGGCCCAAATATCCTGACATTGACCTTATGCTCGCCGGCCATACACATGGAATGCAGTTCGGGGTTGAACTCCCGGGTTTTAAATGGAGCCCGGTCCAATATGTATACCGGCAATGGGCTGGATTGTATACCGATGGAAATCAACGCTTATACGTGAACAGGGGTTATGGATTTATTGGATACCCGGGCCGGGTGGGCATACTTCCTGAGATCACTGTAATACAATTGACCTGATTTTATAAATAAAATGAGGGGTGAAAGCGTTAGTCAAATAATTATTTCGGATTAAACCATTTGAGAACCAGTGAGTCAGATTGATTGACCGATATCCATGATTCTCCGAAATGCAACTGCCGGATGATGACCCGAATGATTATTCTGCTGACATTGGTTAGCCAGCTGTCCTGGTCGAGGTCTGCTGCGCAGTCAGATACACTCCCACTTCCTGCAATTGATACCAGCCTTTATTCAGAAATTGATTTATTCCAGGATCTTGATGCATTCCTTGATTCATTGATGAAACCAAGAAGTTATTTTCTTGCAAGTCTCAACATGGGAAAAGCGGTATTCAATTTTGTAAGTAAGGAAAGCATTCTATTATCAGCCGAAGAAAAATTCACTTATTCACCAACGTTGGGTTATTATCATAAATCAGGTTTAGGATTTACAGGCATTGGCTACATGATAAACAATGATGATAAAATGAATTTGTACCAGGTTTCTTTAAGCCCATCCTATGATTACCTGGAACATGATGATTTTGCTTCAGGTTTTGCCTATACCCGGTTTTTCACAAAAGATTCCCTCGATTTTTATACGTCTCCGTTACAAAATGAATTGTATGGCTATTTTACTTATCGTCGATGGCCTGTAAAACCAACAGTTGCATTGAGCTATGGTTGGGGAAGCCGATCTGAATATGAAGAACGCGAAGAACTGATCGAATCATTACAATTAAGAAGAAGAGGATATATCAGGATTACCAATACTGAATCAGTCAGTGATTTTTCCATTATGACCTCCCTTCGCCGGGACTTTTACTGGCTGGATGTTTTTACCTATAATGATCATATTCGTTTTACTCCTCAACTCACATTTACAAGCGGTACTCAAAAATTCGGATTTAACCAGACTGCAAATACTTATGCAACCAACCTGAGAACCGGCGCTAATGTTCTTTATAATTCTGAGAATGTATACCTCGACGATAACATTAAATTTCAGCCCCTATCATTAACAGGTTTTTTACGCGCAGAATATTCAATTGGAAAGTTCTTTGTACAACCTCAACTGGCCTTAGATTATTATTTCCCCGCTTCGGAGAAGAAGTTTAATACTGCGGTGTCTGTGGTGGCGGGATTTATGTTTTGAGAAATGCTGTTGGCTTTTGGCTGTTGGCTATTGGAGGGTATAAATTTGCTTTTTATTCGTTGATTTACTCTTTTCAAAAAACGTCACTACCGAAGCCAATCTTGAAATCTTGAAATTTTGAAATCTTGAAATCAACGATGTTGAATTTTGAATTTAGAGTAATGTTAATCTTAACATGTATTGACCAATGCAATTGGTTTTAACAAGCTCTTCGATTGATTCGGCACCATCCTTGGGCATTTTTTGGAAATTCTTAAAACCAAAAAGTATGAAGACAAAAATCTTCGGATTGATTGCAATCCTGTTGGTTACACAGGCTGCCCTCGCACAAAAATTCAGCATTGGCGCAAAAGCAGGTGCTAACATCGTTAAGGTTGATGGAAAATCATTCAAAGATGAATTCCGTTATGGATATCATCTCGGTGGTTTCGCTACCATTGCACTCGGAAAAAAATTCGCTCTGCAACCGGAAGTATTATTTAACCAATACTCCACTACACTCGACAGCAATTACAAAAACATTTACCAGAATGTTTTCAATCCCTCGAATGCAAGCAACATCAAACTTAATTACCTGTCCATTCCATTATTACTGAACTATAAATTCCTTGGACCACTTTCACTGCAGGCGGGACCCCAATTCGGAGTTTTGCTGAACCAGGATAAATCCATTTTGCAAAATGGTGAAGAGGCTTTCAAGAACGGAGATTTTTCGCTTGTTGGTGGTGCACAATTAAAAGTGATGAAATTCAGGATCACTGGCCGCTATGTTGTTGGTTTGAATAACATCAATGATATCGACAACCAGGACAAGTGGAAGAACCAGGCAATACAATTATCGGTCGGCGTAGCATTGTAAAATCCTTATAGCAAAAAGATAATCTGGCCGCAAATAAGCGGCCTTTTTTATTTTGGATTTTTGATTTTGGATTTTGGATTGGGTTCTCCCAACCGACCTATTTTATAGCTTTAAAGAAGAAAAGCGCGAAAAGTCTTGATTGATTTCGTTACTCTAATAGTTGAAATTATATTTCGTCCTTACTGGAAAACAAGATTCATCGTATCTATCCCGTAATCATAGGCTTTTTTTATTTCTGGATTTTAAGATGGGAATAAATGTGAGTCCTTATTATAATTTGACATTCCTTATAATGAAAAAAATAGCCAATCATCTATCCGTGAAATCCTAGCCCTTTTGATTTTGGATTTTGGATTTTGGATTGGGTCCACCTAACCGACATTGTTTATAGCTTTAAAGAGGAAAAGTGCGAAGAGTCATTTTGTATTTCTCTACACTGATTGTTGAAATTTAATTCCTGTTTAATGGGGTCTTCTAGAACAATTTGAGAGATATCATATAATGAAAAAAATAGGTGCTCATCTATCTGTGAAATCCTAGCTTAATCCAAAAAATCCGTGTTTAAAATATTAGCATTCACAGCTTTAAACCACTCCAAGAAATTCTTTTAAACATTCGCTGTGATGCGGGCGGGTAACTTTACTTTTGCCAGTCAAGCGATCAACGATTTTAATGCAAAACAAACCGAATAAAGACGCCCTGGGAAAAGGAATCCGTTCATTGTTACAGAGTATCGATTCCGATTTAAAAACAAATACCGGTTCGCTGAAACCACAGGCGATTGAAGCCGCCACTACATCAGCAAGAATTGCCGTAGACCAGATCGAAACAAATCCAAAACAACCCCGTCACGATTTTGATGAGCAGGCATTGAATGAACTCGCTGCTTCGATCAAAACACATGATATCATTCAGCCGGTAACGGTTTCGAAATTACCATCAGGTAAATACAGATTGATTTCTGGAGAACGTCGTTTACGCGCAGCGCGTCTTGCAGGTATTAAAGATATTCCCGCATATGTTCGCCAGGCAAACGATAATGAATTGCTTGAACTCGCCCTTTTGGAGAATCTTCAGCGTGAAGATCTGAAT
>CAZCKF010000301.1:0-4960 GCA_964499155.1 uncultured Chitinophagaceae bacterium | reverse complement strand
AGATCATTATGGGTGCGGAGTCTGCTACTTCGCGAAATCGGGATTCACTTTCATTGATAACTATTTCGCTTTTTTTGATATTGGTAATATCGCGCTGTGTACCCCATGCTCTTTTAAGCAGACCATCTTCAACAATACCGATCAGATTATTTAAGAAACACCTTGTATTTCCAAACCGGTCCTTCTCCATGGATTCTGCGTCAAGGATTCTGAATCCTGACAAAATAAAACCCATGAGGTAATCAATGTTTTGCTGATCATTGAAATCGAGCACCTGGTCAAGTGATGACCCTTCAATATCCGAAGGCTTTTCAAAACCATACATTCTTGCCATGATGTCATTACACTCGGCGAGGTAGGCATATTTTCGAATGTGCTCTACGATATGTTCAGGCGACTCGTCAATACTTACTGGTCTTTTCAATTCATATCGCCAGATGGCTTCAGAACTTTGTTCAACGAATACCTTGTAACGTTCACGGCTTTCATTCAAATCGAAATTTGCTGACACACGATTGCTGATATCCACCATCGTTACATACCTGCATTCAACACCATTAAATTGTATAGTGACTGCAGATACTTCAACATTCAGGATTTCACCGTTCTTTTTCTTTTGCTGGTAAATCGCTTTCCTGAATTTTTTATAAAATTTGTTTTCCTGCGCTTCTTTCAAGATTGCCGGCCTGTCTTCATACGCGTGCAGATCGAAAATGGTAAGCGAAAGAAATTGTTTGCGAGTGTAACCGTAAAATTCAATGGCGGCTTCGTTTACAGCAAGAATTTGCTGCGTCTCAGCATCGATGATCATTTTCGGTAAGGGATCTGCATTGAAGAGATCAGGCAGTGCATCATGCATCAAAGTGCCTTCAGAAATGTCAACGCCAATGCAACAAACACCTTCAGGCATTCCATGCTTGTCCAACATGGCAGAAAACTCCCATCGAAACCAATGAAACCCCTGTGGCTTCGCTGGTTTGCGCAGTTCTATCGTAACAGAATTTCCAGGTTCAAGCAGGCATTTTTTCATTGCTGCATAACACTGCTCAAGATCTTCATGGTAAATGATGGAAGTAACTGGAGAGCCGATGAGTTTGTCATTCTCAGCACCAAATCGTTGCTGAAATGGCCGGTTCACAAAAGTGTAATTGCCGTTGATGTCGGTGGTGGCAAAATACAGCTTTCCGGCGCGGTCGGATTCGCCCGCGTTATCTGGCACATAGGATATCATACCTCTTCTAGGTTAGTGGTTCTTAGCTGGTGGCTTACAACTGACGGTTTATCAATTGAATGATGAAAATAATAGATGGAATTTTAAGCGACCTGAGGAAGTTGCCTGAGTAAGAAGATATCCTTAGAGGAGGGTAAAGCAGATAATTATGGAGGAAGGGGGGATGTGATGAGCGGAGGGACGT
The DNA here is from genome assembly GCA_964499155.1 of uncultured Chitinophagaceae bacterium. Lineage (GTDB taxonomy): Bacteria > Bacteroidota > Bacteroidia > Chitinophagales > Chitinophagaceae > CAZCKF01. The sequence goes on along the minus strand of CAZCKF010000301.1, from coordinate 3,545 downwards.
TTCTGGTTTCTCTGGTTTCAAAGTTAGCGGCGGTAAATAGAAATTACATTTCGATTTCGAAAAGTTTTTCCGATCATCAACCTGTAACTCAGAAACAAGAAACCAGAAACTAGAAACCTTTCTTTGGCGTAGCCCACTTCGCAAGCTGCCCACAACTATTCGTCAGCTCCGGCTCCACCATGATATAATACGTTGGAATTTTTGCAAACAACCATTTTTCAACAACCTGCATTTTCTTTTCTTCCAATGCGATCTGTGCGATCTTGTTGTAGTCGTCCTGCAAATTCATTCTGTGAGGTTCACTGCGTGATTTGAGATAAATAAGGCGAACGCCTTTGCGACCTCTTTCATCTGTGAATTCTACGGGCTGAGAGATTTCACCAATCTTCACCTGGTCAAGTAGTGTAACCAGATCCTTATCCAGTTCATCAATTGTATTGTATGTATCGCCATCGCGGCTAACAAGGTAAGGCCCGGTATATTTCGCATTCTCATCCTCGCTGTATTTACCTGCAGCTTCATTAAAATTGGTAACGCCTGCAATTATTTTCGAGCGGATTGAATCAAGTTTTGTTTTTGATTGTGCAATTTCTTCGTCTGTTACAGGAGGAATGCGCAAAATGTGACGAATGATCGCATCATCACCACTGCGCTGTACCATCTGGATAATATGAAAACCAAATTTCGATTTGAATGGAGCAGAAATTTCTCCTTCTTTCAATCGAAATGCATTTGCCATGAATGCAGGATCCCAGGTTTTTTCAGTACGATTGATCTGATACTGTCCACCTCGGTCTTTTGATCCCGGATCTTCAGTGTATGTTTTTGCAAGCTGATCGAAGGTGGTGATCTTCATATCCACCTGGCGCTTGTAATTACTTAATTCGTCAATGATATATTTCTCAAGATCCTTTGAAGCTTTTGGCAACACCACGATCTGTCCGATCTCCAATTCTGTTTCATAAAAAGGAAGACTGTCCTTCGGAATCTTTTCATAAAACGCACGCACTTCTGTTGGAGTAATGCGCACTGTGCTCACAATTTTTTGTTGCATGGCTTCAGCCAGCTTTCTCTCTTTCACTGATTCACGCGCATCATCCTTGATCTGGTAAATTGTTTTACCTGCAATTTCTTCCAGCGCTTCCTGTGTTCCGTATTGATTGATGAAGTAACGGATACGCTGGTCGAGTTCTGCTTCGATCTCTTCTTCAGTAACGATCAGTGAATCTTTTTCTGCCTGAAGCATCAGCACTTTTGAAACAAGCGCCTGCTCCATGATCATGCATTCTGCATTTGGCGGAATCGGCTGACCCTGGCGCGCAAAATCATTTATCGTGTTCTGAATATCAGAATACAAAATGATCCTGTCACCAACAATGCTTACGATTTTATCAGCAACCACTTTTTGTGGCTGTGCAAAGGCAGTAAATGCTGTGAATAAGGCAAGTAGAAACGTAAAAATGCGCATAGTCGTCAAAAGTAGTGAGACAGACGGGGTTATGGAGCTGGTTAGGCCTATTTAACATTGTTTTAGTGGAAAGCTGCACGCTTCACGCTACTCGCTGCACGCTATCCCAGGAAGCTACGCATCGGCTCTGCGGTATTTAATAGGAAAGGTTGAAAATGCTATTATTAATTGTCAACCCGAGCTTGCCGAGGTATGTCAAACCGAGTTTGTCGAGATCTGTCAAACCGAGCTTGCCGAGGTATGTCAAACCGAGCTTGTCGAGGTTCGTTGTGTGAACCTCTCCGATTTCATGCTGTAACTATACAATTATGACTCTTCGACCTAAAACAAATCAAAAATCAAAAACCCCGTCCGACTGGAGTCATCCGGGCGGGCAAAAATCAAAAATTACAAAGTGCGTTTAACTTCCTCTTCCTCAAATGCCTCCACAATATCCCCCACCTTGAGATCAGTATAATTTTTCACAGTAAGTCCGCACTCCATTCCCGCCTGCACATCTTTCACATCATCCTTGTATCGCTTCAACGATCCAAGTTCTGCACTTGCACCCGCTGCTGGATAGATTACAATACCCTCGCGGATCAGACGGATCTTTGAATCGCGTTTGATACGGCCTTCAAGAACATAACAACCCGCAACTGTTGCTTTGTCGAATTTGAATACTTCGCGTACTTCCACATTTGCAACAATCTTTTCCTGTATCGTTGGTTCAAGCATTCCCTCCATCGCGCTCTTCAATTCTTCAATCGCGTTGTAAATGATGGAGTACATCTTTATTTCAATTCCTGCCTGTTCAGCAAGACGATTTGCCTGCATGGATGGTCGCACGTTAAATCCAATGATGATGGCATCTGATGCTTCTGCCAATACGATATCACTTTCATTGATCTGTCCAACACCTTTGTGAATTACACTTACAAGAATTTCCTGTGTAGAAAGTTTTTGCATGGAGTCACTCAATGCTTCAACCGATCCGTCCACGTCACCCTTGATGATTACTTTCAATTCCTTGAAGCTTCCAAGTGCGAGACGACGACCGATTTCATCAAGTGTAATGTGTTTCTTCGCACGCATTCCCTGCTCACGCAAGATCTGTGCACGACGATTCGCAATTTCTTTTGCTTCTGCTTCGTCCTCGTACACTTTGAATTTTTCACCTGCCTGCGGTGCACCATTCAACCCGAGAATTAAAACGGGTGTTGCAGGAGGCGCGGCATCTTCACGCTTCACGCGTTCGTTGAACATCGCTTTTACACGACCATAATATTGTCCGCTTACAACAAGATCACCAGGTTGCAGAGTTCCATTTTCAACAAGTACTGTTGCAACATAACCGCGACCCTTATCCAATGAAGCTTCGATCACTGTTCCTGAAGCTTCGCGATTTGGATTTGCCTTCAGATCAAGCAATTCTGCTTCGAGCAATATTTTTTCGAGCAATAAATTGACGTTCAATCCCTGTTTTGCAGATAATTCCTGGCTCTGGAATTTTCCACCCCATTCTTCCACGAGAATGTTCATTCCCGATAATTGCTCATATATCTTTTGAGGATTTGCGCCGTCCTTATCAATTTTATTTATTGCAAAGATCATTGGAACACCTGCAGCCTGCGCGTGGCTGATCGCTTCACGTGTTTGCGGCATCACAGCATCATCTGCTGCCACCACGATCACTGCAATGTCTGTTACTTTCGCACCACGTGCACGCATCGCGGTAAACGCTTCGTGACCTGGTGTATCGAGGAATGTAATTTCTTTTCCTGCTGAAGTTTGTACGCGATAGGCACCAATGTGCTGCGTGATACCACCCGCTTCACCTGCAACCACGTTTGCACTTCTGATGTAATCGAGCAAGGATGTTTTACCATGGTCAACGTGACCCATGATGGTAACGATCGGAGGACGCGGCACCAATTCTTCTTCATCATCTTCTTCATCGTCTTCCTCCATTTCCATCTGCTTCTCCATGTCGATGAATTCAACATCGAAGCCAAATTCACTTGATACAAGTTCAATCACCTCTGCATCGAGACGCTGGTTGATCGACACCATGATACCGAGACCCATACACTTACTG
>CAZCKF010000300.1:0-4981 GCA_964499155.1 uncultured Chitinophagaceae bacterium | reverse complement strand
AGAGAACCACCGCTACCTGGCGGCAGAAAAGGTTAATTAAGCATTCCTTTCTACAGGGAAAATGCTATTATCTTCTTTCAGACATTTTAGAAGCAATAAATAAGGGAGCAATAACTCCTATTCATTCACATTTAAAAATAAAGGTATGATATGGAATGCAAAAATTGTTATGACCCGATATCGGAAGATCGAATACACAAAAAGAATGTTAAGTTTTGCAGCAATCGATGTTATAAAGAAGCTCAACTTGATAGAAGTAAAAAGCAATACTTGGATTTAAAAAACAAGCCCTCATATAAGGATCGTAACGAAGAGATGGCAGCAGCAATGATTTTATTAAAAGATTTTCGAACACCTATTTCGAAATCCAAACTGGAAAAATTAGGCTTTAGTTTTCCAGTTCAAATGAAAGGAAGGTACATTATCGCTGCAGGAGATTTATTTACAAGTACATCTAATATGAGAAACATTACATTTCACAAAATGGATGCAAAAGTGAAAGAGATAGCTAAAAAACTGAATTTATCTTTTCCATATCAGCCTTGATTTTAGTCCCGATGACTTTTGCATAGTGCTGTGTTTGTTTTAATGTCGCATGCCCAAGCATTTTGCTTACGGTTTCAATTGGAATTCCATTCGCTAAAGTTACGGTTGTTGCAAAAGTGTGTCGTGCAAGGTGCATATGAAGAGATTTATCAATTCCTGCTGATATACCTATTGCCTTCAGACGTTGATTCATTTTCTGATTTGCCGAGACCTTCCAAATAAAATCTCGTGGATCAGTTGTCATACTATACTTTTGTAAAATCGAAATAGCAACCGGCAGTAATGGTATAATACTTTCTTCTCCTGTCTTCTGTCTTGGTTTTATAATATAGTAGTTGTTTTCCCCCTCTTTAATAATGTGATAGCGTGCAAGTTGTTTTAAATCTGAATAACTAAGTCCTGTAAAACAGGAAAATAAAAACAGATCGCGAATTCTGTTTTGATCAGCAGAAAGATTAAGTGCAGATATTTTTTGTATTTCTTCTTTTGTAAGAAATCCTTTTTGGATTGTCTTTACACGGAATTTGAGTTGCCGAAAAGGATCATCTTTAACTAACCCATCTTTCAAAGCAGGCATCATAATGGTCTTAAAAAATGTCAAGTATTTTACAGACGTATTATGCGATATAGATTTTATACTCCTTAAATATTGAAAATAATTTTCTAGAAAACTTCGGTCAATTTTATATAGCGGGTAATTTTTACTCTGAAACTCTGATAATATGAATTCTTGAACATGAGAGGCACTTCTGCGATATTTATCATAAGTAGCAGTAGAAATATCAGTTTTTTTGCGCTTTAATAATTTCTCTTTTTCAAACTCCAAATAGTCAATTAGTAAAAGCGGTTTTTCTTCTTTGCCCTTTATTTTATTTACTAATTCATCCATTGTAAATTCTGATCCGCTGTACTTTAAAGATTCAAAACATTCAAATGCTTTACGATTAATTAGATTTAAGTTCTGATTTATCGCTACATAATCGATATTGGACTTTAAAACTGAAGTTCTTGTGGAACTCCATTGTTTTTTTGTACAATAAAGACCAGTAAAAATATCCCGCCGTTCTCTGCGATAAATAATGCGAAAAATAATTGGGCTTTTACCTTCAGCATTTACTCTTGTACCACGCAAGATGAACGAAAATCGGATGTCTAATAACTCCAGCATAACTGCAATTTTTTCGATGAATAAAATTGTTACGCTGGTGTAATCTTTCAAAGTGCAAAATCACGCAGATCGATGCAAAATCAAGCAGGGTTCGAATCCTACTTTTTGGTCTCTGAAAGCGCTCTCTTTTTATGCACTTTTTTGCTTTCTTTTGCACAGTCAAACCAATAAAAAAACCTGCTAATCAATAATTTGCAGGCTTTTGCATGAGGTCCAGGCGGAGAGAGAGGGATTCGAACCCCCGGAGGCTTTCACCTCAACGGTTTTCAAGACCGCCGCATTCGACCGCTCTGCCATCTCTCCGGCGCAAAAATAAGGGGAAGGGGGTGGATGGCAAAAGAGACGGGATTTCAACAGGCAAATACTTTATATTTCAGTAAGAATTTAACGACTTATAAAAATTCTTACTGTGAACACCACAGCCCTCAAATACCCGCCAGCACTACATTTCATCCACGGTGATTTTATTCGAACCGATGAACCCACTCTGGATGTGATCTCGCCAATTGATGGTACTGTGATCTCCTCAGTTCCACTTGGATCTGCAGAAACATTGGATAAGGCAGTTGCATCCGCGAAGATTGCATTTACTGCGTGGTCATCTACCCCGATCAAAGAAAGAGTGCAGGTATTTTTTGCTTACAGGCAGTTGCTCTTGCATCACCTGCATGAACTGTCGCAACTGATCAGTGCTGAAAATGGGAAAACATATGGTGAGGCAAAGGCTGAAATTGAAAAAGCCATCGAGCTGACTGAATTCGCGTGCTCGCTACCACAATTAGTGGGAGGTGAAGTGCTTGAAGTGAGTAAGGGCGTTGAATGCAAAATGGAGAGAGTTCCGGTAGGTGTGGTTGCATCGATTGTTCCTTTCAATTTTCCCAGTATGGTGCCACACTGGACAATTCCAAATGCACTGGTGCTGGGAAATACAATGATCATGAAACCTTCAGAACAGGTACCGCTGAGCATGATGCGTGCAGCGGAATTATTGAAAGAAGCAGGTCTTCCTGATGGTGTTTTCAATATTGTGAATGGTGATAGGACAATGGTGGAAGCGATCTGTGATCACCCGGGCATTGAAGCCATCACGTTCGTTGGATCAACCAAGGTTGCAAAAATTGTTTATGCAAGAGGAACATCACATTTCAAAAGAGTGCTTGCTCTCGGTGGCGCAAAAAATCATCTTGTTGTATTACCTGATGCTCAACCTGAAATGACGGCGACAAATATTGCTGCTTCGTTTACAGGTTGCGCGGGACAAAGATGCATGGCTGCTTCCGTGATGCTTGCTGTGGGAAACGTGGATCATATTATTAAAGGAGTGGAAGCAGAAGCAAAAAAAGGAGTTTGCGGAAATAACCTTGGCGCCATCATTAGTAAAACAGCAAAAGAAAGGATTGAAAAATATATTACAGAAGCGGAAAAAAATGGTGCAACGATCCTTGTTGATGGAAGAAACACAACTGTACCTGGAAAAGAAGGTGGTTATTATGTAAGCCCGACCATTATCGATCATGTAAAAAAAGAAATGGCTGTTGCGAATGAAGAAATTTTCGGACCTGTCCTTTCCATTATTCGTGTATCGAATATCGCAGAAGCAATTGCCATCGAGAACAGCAATCCTTACGGAAATGCAGTTGGCATATTTACACAGAATGGCGGAGCAGCAAAACATATTACAGAAAGTGTAAGTGCCGGAATGGTGGGCATCAACATCGGTGTACCTGTTCCGCGTGAACCATTTTCTTTTGGTGGATGGAATGAATCCAAATTCGGTGCGCTCGATATCACGGGAAAGAGTTCGATTGAATTCTGGACGAAGTTGAAGAAGATTACGACGAAGTGGAACGCGGAAGCGGGGGTGAATTGGATGTCTTGAGGAGCTTCTTAGGTGCGAGTTGAATTGCGGAGAGATAGGGAGAGGCGAATGGCGAGAGGCGAAGGGCGAGGCTTTTTAGGTGTGAGGAAATTTTTGGGAATGAAGTTGATTCAGTGGTTCAGTGCAATTTCGAATCAATTGGCAACAAGCAACTGGCAAATCTTAGTAGGTCCGAGTTATATTAAGGAAACTGAAGAAAATTAGGTGTCCGATAAAATAAATGAATACTAATTTCAACCGGGTTATCAGGGTAATCTGTTTTGATCTGTGTAATAGGATTTTAGGATTGGTTAAGGATTACAGGATTTTCAAAAAAACGTAAATGAACCTTCAAAATACCACACTCCTTGCAGAAGATGAACGCCAGATCATCCTTCAAAATAATTTAGACTACACCCTGTTCTCCTGGTCAAAACAAAAAGGTTGGAATCCAATTGTGGTGGAACGCGGGGAAGGTGTTTACCTGTATGATTATGATGGCAAGCGTTATATCGATTTTTCATCTGGTTTGATGAATGTGAACATTGGTCACGGTGTGCAAAGAGTTGCTGATGCGGTAATGAAACAAATGCAGCAGGTGAGTTATGTTACTCCTGCATGTGTTACCAAAATTCGTGGTGAACTAGGAAAAAAACTGGCGGAGATCTGTCCTGGTGATCTGAATAAAACATTTTTTACACTGTGCGGCGCATCATCGGTTGAAAATGCGATCAAGCTCGCGCGCATGTATACAGGAAGGCACAAGATCCTGAGTCGCTACCAATCTTTTCATGGTGCATCATATGGTGCAATGTCTGCCGGGGGCGATCCGCGCAGAATTCCTGCGGATGCACAGCAGGCGCCAAATTTTATACATTTTGATGTCCCTTATCTCTATCGGTCTGCTTATGCGGATGAACAAACATTACTGAAAGAATCTATCGCACAACTGGAACGGATCATACAATATGAAGGACCGGCAAACATTGCAGCGATATTAATGGAGGGAGAATCGGGAACATCGGGATGTTTGAAACTGCCAAAAGGTTACTGGAAAGAGTTAAGAAGAATTTGCGATCAACATGGAATTGTTCTTATTGCAGATGAAGTGATGAGTGGATTCGGAAGAACAGGTAAATGGTTTGGTGTGAATCATCATGATGTTGTTCCAGATATGATGGTGCTAGCGAAAGGACTTACATCTGGTTATTTACCTATTGGTGCGCTTGTTGTTTCAGATAAAATAGCCGCGAAATATGATGATAATCCTCTGATGCTGGGCATGACCTATTCAGCACATCCGGTTAGTTGTGCTGCAGCACTGGAAGTGTTGAATATATATGAAGATGAAATTTTGATCGAGAATGCGGCTGCAATGGGAAAATATATGGAGCGGCGGATGAATGAAC
>CAZCKF010000299.1:0-4990 GCA_964499155.1 uncultured Chitinophagaceae bacterium | reverse complement strand
AAACTTTATAAACGAGTTTGCTTTGAGGAAAAAGAACATACCAAGCCGTTAAAAAAAGTATGAGCAGATCAGTGATGAATCCTCGATGTGCCTGGTACCACATCTCCATTTTCCCTTTCGAAGGGTTGATGATTTTCTGGTAACATTCATGCGGGTCCATTCCGGATTGTGTTACCAACAGTTCTTCATCCCGGAAGATAATGGATCCAATACCTGTCAAACCTGGACGCACATTGTAAACCTTTGACTGCAATTCTTCTGAATATCGAAAGAAACCGGCAGGCATGAGTGGGCGAGGTCCAACAAATGACATGTCACCATTCAGGATATTGATCAATTGGGGGAGTTCATTCAGTTTACTCATGCGCAAAAATTTTCCAAAGCTTGTTATCCTCGGATCATTTCTCACAGTCACATCACGCAATCCCATGTTGGGACTGTTTTTGAGCATGGTGGCAAATTTCCAGATGCGAAATCTTTTGTTCCTGAATCCAACTCGCTCCTGGCCATAAAAAACCTCATGCTCACCCGTCAGCAATAACACAATAACTATTGGCACAAAAACGGGAAGTAAAATAATAATGGCAATCAGGGCAAAGAGAAAATCAAAAAACCTTTTGATCAAATCAAACATACAATCACATTTTTTGATCGAGGTTTTTACCCGTCTCTACATGTTCAAAGCCTGGTAAATAAGATTTAAGCAGGGCAACAAGCGATCGCTTATCAACATTTCCTTTTCCAAAATGATTGTGCAATTCATCCACGATCATATTCATTTCTCTCATTGATTTTTTGGGAGAGTTCTTGATAACGCCCAGATTGACAAAACTATCCATATCAAGTTCCTCTTCCTCGGTATAAAATTCTTCGTATGGTTTTTCGCCTGTGGTATCAGAAGTGAAATAATATACCGGATAGTGTGTTGATGAATCATTTAATTCTGCAGCTTTTCTTTTTGCTTCATCTTCACTCCTGCACTGGTCTGGTTTGAATCCATAAAACTCAACAAAAGAATCTGCGATCGAAGAAAATTTCTTCATCCCCGTTTCCGGAAGTTTCGGGAAAAATATATCACCTGTTTCACCCATGATACTTGCAAGCAGGCAAATCTGGCCGCATTCAACCGGAGAAACAAAATATCTTCTCACATCATTGGGTGCAGATAATGGTTGTTTTTTGAGCAATCTTTCCATAAATCCGTACAACAAACTTCCATTACTGAATGCAACATTCGCAAACCGGGCAGTAGTTACAGGAAAGTGATCGGTATAAGCCATGATCACATCTTCCATAAGTTTTTTCGTAGCGCCCATTACATTTACTGGATTGGTTGCCTTATCTGTGCTGACGCAGAAAAAATGTTTTGGCGGAAATTCTATTAACAGATCCAGCAGCTCCTTTGCTTTGAGAACATTGTTGTCGATCATCGCCTCAATGCTGAATTCATCTTTTTCACTGCGTACATGTTTGTGCGCAGCAAAATTGGCAACGATATCAAACCCCTTATGTGCAACAAACATTTTTCTGAAAACCGGGTCTGAAAAATTGACCGGATATGTCAGAAATTTCTGCGGCACTGTAATGTTCACATCGCTGCGAAGGTCACGTACCAGTTCAGTTAAACCATTTTCATTGATGTCGGCAACATATACTTCACCAGGGTTGAATTGCAGGAGTGCTTTGATATAACTGCTGCCGATCGTACCGGCACCACCAATAACAAGTACAGATTTTCCTGTTATTTCTTTTTCGAGTTGCTCAGCATTATCTTTTATATCAATGTCGAAAAGTGATTGATTGCGGCCGGTTACCTGTGTTCTGACAAAATGCTCTACATTAAATATTTTCACCTGTCAATTTTAAATTTGAAACTTTTTTATTTGTGCTGTAAAAATCCTTTATCGCCTCAACAACAGTATTAAGCTGATCCTGAGTAATACCTGCCGAACAGGGAATACTCAAACAAGTATCATAAATTCCATTCGATACATCATTGTTGTTTACATAAATATCTTTTTTGTGCATGGGCAACTGGTTCATTGGCACCCAAAAGCTCCTGCTTTGAATTTGTTGCTTATTCAAATGATCCAGCAATTGCTTTTTTGCATTTGTTTTGAATGTAAACAACCAGCAATTCGGGTCAACATCCTTTGATACATGCTGAAAAACAATATCTCCAATACCATTTAATTCTTTACGGTAAAAAGCATCGATCTTTTTTTTGTATTTGATAAAATCAGGAAGCTGCTCCATTTGTGCAACACCCACTGCTGCCAGGATATTTACAAGCCTATAATTATATGCATTTTCATCATGGTAATATTCCATTGGATCAGCCTTAGCCTGTGTTGTTAAATGCTTTGCTCTCGCAGCCAGTTCCTTATCGTCTGTTACGATGACGCCTCCTCCACCTGTTGAAATGATTTTATTTCCATTAAAACTGAAAACGCCCATTTTGCCAAATGTGCCCGTATGCTTTTGCTTATAAAAAGTGCCAAGAGATTCGGTACTGTCTTCGACAAGAACGAGGTTGTACTTTTTGCAAATAGAAACGAGCCGGTCAAGATCGGTTACATTGCCAAGTACGTGAACGGCAAGCATCGCAGCAATCCGCCTTCCATTTTTTTTATATACAAGGTTCTCTCCCTGAACAACTGTCTCGTTATTTAAAAAATTTTCAATAACATCCAGATCTATCTGCCAGTTCTTTGCATCAACATCAATCAGGATGGGATCTGCATTACAGTACCTGATCGCATTCACACTTGCAACAAATGTGATGTTGGGAACAATAACATAATCGCCCTGCTTAACTCCGCAGAGCATCAGTGCGATGTGTAAACCGTTGGTTCCATTTACACAAGCAACGCCATATGCAGCACCAGAAAATTTTGCAACCTCTTCTTCGAAACGATTCACATAACTGCCAACAGAAGATATCCAACCGGTATCAAGGCAATCTTTCACATATTTCCATTCATTACCCGCCAGGTGCGGAACTGAAAGTGGGATCATAAAATTTGAATCTGCTCGCAAGATAGTGAAAGGCTTATTTAGCTGCGAGCTTTGAGCCTCGAGCTGCGAGCGCTCCGAGATGAATAAGTGGCTGCGAGTATCAATCCTATGAAATTTGAATGGTTGTATAATGTGAAAGGAATTCGAATGTTTGGAGTCATTAATAAAGTGCACCACTTTCTAACACAAAACAAATACAAAACAGAAATGCAAAAAGTGATTTTCCGTGAAATCCTGGCTTAATCTATTAAAATCCGTGATTGAAGAAAGAGGGTGTTCGAGAAAAGAAACTATGTAGGATCAGTTTTGAAATTAATCCGTGTAATCAAAATCAGAAAGAGAAAGAGGTGACATAGAGTGAGATACGAGAAGCGAAAAAAGTGAAGCAGCGCCAGAAATAGGGTGTTCGAATAAGGTAACCTGTACGAAAAGCTTTGAACGTATCCCCGCCTTCGCTTCGCTACGGACGGGCAGGCGTGTAATCCGTCTTAATCCGTGTTATCAGAAAAAAAAGAAGGCACAATGCGAACATCATGCCTCTCGGGTTATCTAATTGGGGTAGTAAGTACTTAGTAGGGGGCTTTACGCAACTGCAAGTTTTTCTTTAACAAGAATTCGTTGTGGATTTCCAATCACCATTGTGTTATCTGGAATATCGCGGATCACAACAGTTCCTGCACCAATCAATACATTTTTACCGATTGTTACACCCTGCCTGATCACTGAATTTGCACCAACAAACGTGCCGTGTCCGACTTTTACGTTCCCGCAAAGAACGGCGCCTGGTGCAACGTGTACAAAATCACCGATCTCACATTCGTGATCGATGCTTGAAGAAGTATTACAGATCACACCGCGGCCAATATTTACAAGTGGATTGATCGTTGAGTTTGCTGCAATCATTACACCATCTCCCATTTTAACTGAACCAGAAATAACCGCACTGGGGTGAATTGCATTCACCGGGCTGCCAAGTTGGTTAAGCATTTGGTTGTAAACTTTTTCTCGAATACCATTGTGACCGATACATATGAAATAATCATAATCATTCAACAAATGAATGACATCAGTTTCGCGGCCGAGATACTGTAAATGATAAGGATTGAAAGGCTTGTGGTTCGAGTCGCAGTAAGCAGTTACATTGCGTCCGGCATTGAGAAAGATATCAATTATTACGTAGGCGTGGCCGGAATAGCCAATAATGGCCAGAGGTCTTTTGATATTGGTTTTCACTGATTTGGATATTAGACGCTTTAAAAATAGAAACCAGCTTTAGTATTTCAAAGCTTTTTCCCGGATTTTTAAATCGTCTCCATAAGTAACCTTTTCGTCACCAATTCTCATAAAAGCCCAAACCTTATCACCAAAGGTGGTGGCTTTGAGCCGGCGGGAGATCTCCTGGTTACTCATTTCGGGCTTTATTTCACAGAGCGCATTCAACTCACTCCTCTTATATGGAGCCCTCGTCCAGTGTTCAGTGCTATTATATAACACGTTGTTTTTCAAGTAATTATCTATAACATCGTGGAAGCAATGCAGGATCTCCACATAACAACGTTGGGTGACTGAATATAGGGTGTCTGTATTATGGATGGGAAACCTCCGAACCATGATAATCGACCCTGAATCTACCCTTGAAAGCATGTGATGGCAGGTGATACCGAACTCTTTTTCCCCGTTATAAATGGCAAAATTGGTGCATCCAATACCTGGGTATTCAGGAGGTCCGGGGTGGAAATTTATGGCTGCAACGGATGCTCGTTCCAAAACAGGTCCTGGAATGATCCATTGAGCGAGGTAAGAAATGAGCAGATCTCCCTCCCAGTTGATTACTTCTTCCGGAATGGGATCACCTCTTTTACTAAATACAATTATTGGATCATGAAAGTGCAGCATGATATATCCTGCTGCTCTTTCAGCCCAATGATCCCCAGCTTTTCCAATAAAAAGTACTCTTTGTTTGTTCTTCTCC
>CAZCKF010000298.1:0-4995 GCA_964499155.1 uncultured Chitinophagaceae bacterium | reverse complement strand
TATGCTGCGGAATGCGATTTTCATAGTGACTTTTGTTTGGTGAAAAGTGAATGGTGAAAAGTCAAAATCGTTCACAGGTCTCGATCATTCCTAATTCATTGAATTTTTTTTTGTTGTTTTTATTGACTAATCGAATAAAAATCAACCGCCCAACAGGAAACAAGTCACAAACATAGATTCACTTTTCACCTATCACCTTTCACTCAGTAAGTTGGGTTAGGAAGGCATGTCGCTCGATGCGGCGGGATAAAATTTTCAAAGTGAACTTGCTTGGTGAATGTGAAAACGAGTGGTGAACAGTGAATAGTTACCTACAGGTATCGAAATGACTGAATACTTGAAATTTTAAGATTTTAGTTAATAGTTGGTTCGTTACCTGTAGTAAGCCATTCACTATTCACCATTTACTATTCATTCAGGTCAGCAGCTTTCCCTTAAGCAGTTGCTCTGCCACAATCAGATCCGCAGCATGAGTGATCTTGATATTCGTTGCATCTCCGTCAATCAGGTTGATCTTATAACCTTTTTTCTCTACCACATTTGCTTCGTCTGTAAATAAAGGTTCGTATTCCTGTTTGAATGCTTTTAATATTTGTGCGGATTGAAATGTTTGAGGTGTTTGAATGATCCGCACATTTTCCCGGTCAATGGTGTGATTGCCTTTTTCGTCAGCTATGCGAATGCTGTCTGCTACTGCAATGGATGGCACAGCATTCCCCTTTTCAACCGCTTCTTCATAGCATTTTTTTATTAGGGCTTTTGAAATAAGACACCTGACTGCATCATGAACAAAGATGATTCCCTCTTCTTTGATTTTTGAAAGGCCGTTTTTTACAGATTCAAATCTTGTTTCACCACCTGTACAAATAGTGATGTTCTGCAATCCAAAATCAGCAGCTATTGCCTGCGTTTCAAGTAAATAATCTTTATGAGAAACAAGAACAATCTGAATATCGGAGAATGCGGAAAAAAAACTGTGCAGCGTATGCCACAAAACCGGTTTTCCGCTCAACATCATGAATTGTTTTGGTGTAGACGAACCCATCCTCGTGCCTTTTCCTGCGGCCACAATCACGGCATACTTGAGCATGTGGTAAAGATAGGGGATAGGGGCGTTATCGACCTGTTTGCAAAATCATGGTTTGATCCACCTAATAACCCAGGGTAGATTATTTTTTACAAGTGCTGGATATTTTTCTTCTGTGGCTCCGAATGAAGAATAAAAAAATGCAAGATTGCGAATATCAGATCCTTCAAAATCTAAAATTATGGATGAGCCGGCATGATCCTTTATAAATGCATCAATCAAAGCGTGCGAGGCGCCAAGTGTTCTGCCATTGGGATGATTGCCTACAAGTAAATAATATGCTCTGTTATGATCCACAACAAATACAGCAGAAGATAGCAGTTCTCCATTCTTTGTTCGAATGCCATATTTTTTAAACCTAAATGTTTTCGGCTTTTGTTCCAGCGTTTTAAATCGATTAAAACTTTCACCCACATCATTTCCATGAGATTGTGAAATGGCAATGTTGATGATCTCTTCAATGTTTACATCCCGGTCAATTACATTTTCAGCCTGGATACTTTTTCTGATATTGCGTTTTACATTTTCCCGGTAATTTTTTTCAATGGCTTCATAATTATCTTCCAGACTTTTAATAAAATTCACTCTCCATTTTGGAATGAGGCCAGCAGAATCAATTTCATTTCCACTGTTCATGGAAATATCCCAGTATTTAAAATGTTTGGGTATGGAATTCAAAAATTCAGCAACTACAGATGCATTGATGTTGTTTCCAAATACGCCAAGCTGAGCGCATAATAATGGTTGGTAGAGATAATGTATCCCATATTTCTTTTTCCATGTCAATGGCATTACCACATCATATTCACCCAGAACCAGCGCATCCCAATTCTCCGCAAGTGCATCCAGGTATACCGATTGAGCATATACGCGGCTGTTCTGAGATTTTATTATACACTGATCCCATTGAGCCTTATCAATGTCGGCGTGAGCGAGGTATCGCAAATCACCAGCTACCATATAAACCCGAACTGTCTGTCGATTTTCTTTAAATCAAAATTGGCAACATCAATTGAAAAGGAAATTGTTTTCAGTAAACGCTTTCCCTTTGGAATGGTTGATAGAACATAATCTTTAAACACGGGACTATAAATGAGTGGAACGTAAATGTTTACCGTTTCTTTAAAAAAAGAAAACTGGAAACCTGCATCGTACAAAAACCTGTCTTCTTCCGCGTCATTTTTCCAGGCATCACCCCGAGTACCAAGATCGAAAAATACATTTATTGGAATTTTTACGGGAAGCAGGCTAAGTGGGTTAATATTTTCAGGAACATTCGTTGAGAAATTTATTGCAGCAAGCCAGTTGTCTGTTCTGCCCACTTTGTCAGCAAGTAAATCAGTCCTGATCTTGAATCCGCCATCTCGAATCATGATCTGTTGACTTGCAAAACCTTCAAATTTATTTCTACCAAGGAAATAATCACTGTAAGTATAATCTTCAAAGCCATTCGGGCCGGTCATGTTCAGATGGTAACGCTGCGTTTCAAATTTCTTATTGATCGTTCGCGAACCCGTATAAAAAAATTTACCTGCAAAGAGTCGTACGTTCAGCCCTCCTTTTTTTGGATAATTAAAGAAATAATTTGCCGTTATATCTGTTCGGATGAATCCATTACCATTTTCCGCTTTCAAAATGGCAGAATATGGATACAAGGCCCTGAATTCCTGTATTCCCACTTTTAACTGACCAAGTGTCCTGTTCTCATTTGATTTGCTGAAAACATCAATGATGGTAGTATCAGGAGGATTAAATATTGAATCCCTTCTGAAATCAAGTCTTTCTTCCTTGATGAAATAATTTTTAAACTGAATAAAACGATACTTTGTGCTCCTTGCGTTTTCATTGAATATAAATCTGATCGCAGGAGCAATTTTTGTGAAGCCAAAAGATAATTTCTTTCCTGAAGGGTCTTTAAAATCGTTTTGTGAAAATGATGATCCGCTTACTGAAAGATCAACACGCCTGATCATTTTACCAGGATAAAATGAATATTCCGCTCTTCCCATTCCTCGAAGAGTTTTTGATCCTGTTGCATAAAGGGGTGCAACAAAAAATTTAAAATGAGTTGGAGGCAGTAGATAGTTTGAAATAAATCCTCCTGCAAGTAATTTATCGTGGCTGTTAAAACCAATTAAGGGACCAATGACGATATGTTTATCCCTGCTATCCATAATTTTTTGAATCGCATTCGGATCAAACAAAAAAGAGATGGCAGTATTCTTTCTTTGTTCGGACTGAACATTTCCGGATTGCAGAACAGAAATGCCTTTTTGGTATAGGGAAATAAACAAGGAATCAACTGTTGGATTTCCTTGTGCAATAGCAGACTGAAAGTCTTGCGGTGTTGGATGCCTGAACTTCCATTGATTAAAATAATCCTGCATCAATTTCCTGAACGTTGTTTCACCGACTGTTTTTTCTATTGATGCAAGGGCGTCTGCTGCTTTCATATACGACATTAACCCATAATTCAAGTAAGTGAATTCTTCAGAAGAAGTTGTAACTGGCTGATCACGTTTTGTAAACTCAAGCGTTTTAATAAGTATATCCGCTTCGTTTTTCACATCCCCGTATTTTGAGCGGAAATATTTTCTTTCGTAAAAAGAATTCAATCCTTCATCCAACCATGGATGTTTGCGTTCATTGGAAGCAAGAATACCATAAAACCAATTGTGACCGATTTCATGCGCCAAAACTCTGTCAAGTGTTTGCTCGCTACCCATCGGTGAAATCACAGTGATCGTAGGATATTCCATTCCCCCACCAAAACTTATCGGTCCCTGTACTGCTGTCAGGGTTTGATATGGATATTCCCCGATTTCCTTACTGTAAAACTTAACTGCATCCTTACTGAATGTTATGGCATTTTTCCATAGGGCGGATTGTTCAGGTGTATAAAAAGTAAAAACATCAATGATACGCCCGGATGATAAAGCACATGTATCATAATTTACAATGAACCGCTTATCTGCAAACCATGCAAAATCATGTACGTTATCCTGCAGGTAATGCAATGTTTTGGTGGTGTTTTCCGAAGCGGGAAACAGCATCGTTATTTTTTTTGTGATGCCTTTTATTTTTATCGTTTTTGTTTCAGCTTTCCAGTTAAAACCTGATCTGTTTTTCAACCATTCCAGTTCATCCTGATTTTGTAATTGACCGGTTGCTGCCACTGCATAATTTGAGGGAACCGTTATGCGTACATCATAATTTCCAAAATCACTGTAAAATTCACCCTGGTCCAGGTAAGGCATCGGGTGCCAACCATCTTTATCATACACTGCTGGCTTGGGATACCATTGCGTTACCTGGTAACTTTCACCCACATGACCGCCCCGTGAAAAATTATGGGGCAACTGCACATAAAATGGAGTTGTAATCGTTATCGAATCACCTGGCAATAATGCATTGGGAAGGTTTACTTTAATAATATCAATGTGATTTGGATGATCCTCAACGGAGGCAATCGCATTATTTACTTTGAATTCAAGCCTGTTGATGTATCCTTTTTGAGACCGGTCAGAGAAATAAAATTTAGTGTCACCATTTTCAAGCAACTGGTCACTGAATGCAGTCTGGTCGTTTTTGTATGCGTTGGGCCATACATGAAACCAGATGTACCGCAAAGTATCAGGTGAATTATTGATGTAATTAATTCTTTCAAATCCATCAAGCGTGTGCAGCTTGTCATTGAGCGTGATATCAATGCGGTAATTCACACGCTGCTGCCAATATTGAGCGGTTATGACGTTAACTGATAGTAACAGGAAAGTAAGTAAGATGATGCGCACGAACAAATATAACCACAGATGTACGATATACGATGTACGATGTACGTCACGCTAATTTATGAAGTTCCATATTAGTATTGACCTTGCTATTTAGTATCGCAAGTTCAACATAGA
>CAZCKF010000297.1:0-4996 GCA_964499155.1 uncultured Chitinophagaceae bacterium | reverse complement strand
ACATTCTATATACACATTGTAATTTTTTCCATCACCCTTGTCTGTAGCAACGGTCCGGATGATCATGTTAGATTTTTGGTACGATTGCTCATTGGCATTTGCATCTTCGCGTATTTGCTTGAATTCGTTTTTTTGCAATTCATTTTTCAACTGATTGAATTCCGCTTCTTCAGTTGTCTGGAAAAGTAAAGTGGTATTATTATCTCCAGCGTATTTGCTTAAGCAGCGAAGAGGTTTATCCTTGGCTTTGGTTGTATATGCAGGTTGCTCGGGTTCACTGCCGTATTCCCGGTTAGGTTGAAATCCCCTTTTTTTTGCGTAAGTGCTGAAATGCTCATCTGGTACACGAGATAAGCTCATCAGGTCAAGAAGCGACAAATCCCTCTTTTGACCAGAAGCAATAAGCATGGGACAGAGCAGCAGGCACAGTATACGTTTCATGGGTGATCCCTTTTATTGGTCAATCCCTATGATAATGGAATACGCTGGTTTTTCTTTTAAGATCGAGGAGATAAGGGTAGGAGTCATAAAATTATGCAAAATATATACCACCAGGTATAGGAGAAATACGAGCAAGCTTCAACAACTAAATAAAAAGTTGGGTAGGAAAAATGGGTACATCAACTGTAAGCACCGCATTTTAATTTTATGCCCCAGTATTAATTTTAGTTTGGAAATTGAAAACATAATCAAAAATCCGAATCTGATATTGGAAACATTTATGATTTATTGGGGCTTTGGCTCATAATTATGTCCGACCTTAGCTCGCCGCCAGAAAGTAAATATTGGATTAATGAAAGAATTGGGACCACTTACAGATCGAGTAGCATCAGAAAAACCTTTAAACAGAATTCAGAGATTCCTCGTCAGCTACATTCGCGATCCTCGCGATCTTCCTTTTGTAGACCTGGTATTGAAGATCACCTTAACCATGATCCCTCTTGCTGTGCTGCTTTATATTCCGGGAGTAAACCCCTGGATATGGGCCTCAGCCGCAGTGGGTTATCATATATTAAACAATTTTGTTTTTAAGGGGCCCTTCGGATTAATGCTTCATTGTACCTGTCACAGGCTCCTGTTTCGCAAGGAAGTGAATATTTTGAACCAATATATTCCCTGGGTGCTTGCACCATTTTTCGGGCATTCGCCGGAGACCTATTATACCCATCATATTGGTATGCACCATGCTGAAAACAATATGTTGGAAGACGAAAGCAGTACAATGCCTTTTCAAAGAGATTCACTGCGTGATTTCGGAAAGTATTTCGTTTCATTCCTTTTTGCCGGGGTTTACCACCTGGCAATGTATTTCAGCAAGAAAAAGAGAAAGCAGTTGTTGTACCGGTCGGTTCGTGGTGAATTACTTTTTATAGGCTTTTGCATTGTAATGTGTTTTGTAAACTGGCAGGCAACGCTTGTAGTTTTCATACTTCCCTTTGTCATCTTTCGTCTAATCGCCATGATGGGTAATTGGGCTCAACATGCTTTTGTAAACCCCGATTGTCCTGATAATCCTTATGGCAACAGTATAACCTGCATCAATACTAAATACAATCACCTGTGCTGGAATGATGGCTACCACATCAGTCATCACCTGCGTCCAACCATGCATTGGACAGAACATCCCGGTTATTTTCTGAAGACTGTGGATGATTATGCAAAGAATGAAGCAATCGTTTTCGATGGTATTCACTTCCTGCATGTGTATGTGTGGCTCATGACCAAGCGTTATGATTTGATGGCCAGGCATTTCGTTAACCTGGATGGCAGGTTTAAAAGCGACGAAGAAATCGTTACTTTCCTGAAAAGAAGGACGCAAAAGTTTGAGTTACAGCCACTTGCCGCACAGGCACGGGCTTAAAATCATTTTCCCTTATCTTCGGCCGTATGAACATCGAAGAAATCACAAAGTTTGTCGAAAGCCGGGAACTTGGGGGCGATGAACATGTAAGAATTGATTTTAAAAAAAGAGATCCCATTTATGGTCTTTTTATCAAGACGAGGGATTATGATGAGTTAAGGTCCAAGAATTTCTGGCGCATTGTAACGAAGCAACATTTTGCTGAATGGAAAAAAACCAAGAACTCCAATCTTGCGAAGATTTTCCACGGATCTGATTTTACAAAGCTGAAAGTCGTTTAAACTCCACGTTTACATTTCATCTTTCCTGCCGGAATATGCTAATATCTCCGATCGGATTTTTTTTGCTGCAACAATTCCAAAAATGAACATCGCAACAACCAGTTGCAATAAAAAATGATTGAACAGGTAAACTGAAACAACTGTCGCAATTATGGTGACTGCGCCATACAAAAGAAATGTATTTGTAATCGCTTTGATATTGATAAGTTTCGTAAAAATCAAATACGCGGATAGTTGAAGTATTGTTGATACCGAAAAGGCAATGGCAGCACCCTCTCCCTCATATTCTGGTATCAGTAACAAATTCAAAGAAATGTTGATGAAAAAACTGAATGCAATAATGGCAAAGATCTTTTTCAATTCTCCCTTCGTAAAATTGATCGTCCAGAAAAAATTATTCAGGTAAAAAAATGGCATTGCAATAGCCAGGATGATAACCGTTTCTTTATTTACTGCTCCATATTTTCCATTTGTAATCGTATCAATCACGGGGTTCCATAAAATGATCATGCAAATGGATGCTGCACATGCGATCACAATTTCAAGTTCAGCAAGCCGCATGATCTTCTGCTGGCTTTCAGTTGAAATATTTTTTTTCTGGTGAAAAATCCGCGTAAACCGTGGAATTAATAATGGTCCAATGATCAGCATGGGTACTGTGCATATCTCAAATACTTTCGATGCAAAGCTGTAGTCTGCAAGCGCAATCGACGATGCAATCAAGCCGAGAAATATCCAGTCAAATCTTGCAACCGCTGAATCAAAAACCACAACACCAAATTGAGGTAGTGATTCTGTTACCAGCTTAAAATGATTTTTTATGTTCCAGGAAGACATTTTCCAATTGCCCGCAAGTTTTTTGGAATAATACAGTGTGACAATAAATTCAGCAGCGGCACTGAAAACAAATAGGATAATGATGGCCGGAACAGTAATGCTTTTCATTGCAGCCATTATGATCAATACGACTCCACGGATAATATTCATCGGGATCGACATCCACATCAATAAATTAAACTGTCCATTTCCAGCAGCAAGTTGTTTGAACGGGAGTGTGAGAAAGATCATGAGCCTGGCAATTCCAAGAATGAATAGTAGAGAATGTTTTTCGAAAAAATCAGGAAATGCGAGAAAGCCGATAAACAGTAGGAAATAATAAAGGGCGCCGCCCGAGATCACGTGCCACATGTAAGCAGTTACAAAATCCTTACTTTCTCCTGCGGCGATTTTCCGGATCAGTACATTATCAATTCCGAATGACAATACGTTGAATGCAGTCAGCGTAAATGCAAGTGTCCAGTTGATTTCTCCAAACTGGTCCTTGCTTAGATGAGTTGACAGCAAATAAAAAATGATAATGCCACAGAAATGATTGGTGATCATCTGCACAGAACTCGCAGACATATCACGGGCAAATGATTTGGTGCCCCGCAGCATTTAGTTGATATATTTTTCCGGGATAGGAAATTCCTTTGATTCAGCCTGCCATAAAACATTCAATATCCACCAGCGCTTGCCATCGAATAAAAGTTGAATGCTGTTGATGCCGCGCATGAAGGGTTGCTTTTCAGACAGATCACGGAATGATTCATACGTACTGAAAACATGAACGATGTTTCCATATTGTTCCCTTGTTCTGCCAATTTCTTTTTCAAAAAATCCGTTCTTTTCCAGTACCGGCCCCGACGAATTAATATAATCTTCAACAGATAAAAACCGGTAAGCAATTGTTCCATCCGGGCGTTTACCTGATGGGATCAATTTTCCCTCCGGTACAAAAAGCGTTCTCATTCGATCCCAGTTTCTTTTTTGCCCTTTTGGACCAGAGATCACATCATACAATGCATGAACAATTGCTTCAGGAGATTCTACATCCCTGGCTTCTGCTGGAATGCTGTCAGGTCTGAAGGAAAAATTTTCTGCAGCCCTGGAATTTAGGCATGCCGCAAAAGCTAAAAGAAGTACAATTATCTTATTCATTAAAAATTTCATTTAAATGTTGGTGAAAGGGCAAAATTATGCTGAATGTTGCACCCATGCCCGGTGTTGATTCTGCACGGATGGATCCATTGTGGGCCTCAACTATCTTTTTACACAGAGCAAGACCAATTCCAGTGCCTTCATAGCGTTTATGTTTTTCCAATCGTTGAAACACCTGGAAGATTTTTTCCGCGAATTCATTTTCAAAGCCAATACCATTGTCACTCACAGTTATTTCGCAGAAACTGTCATTCAGTTTACGGCTTTTTACATCAATCACCGGAGAATTTTCAGGCTGACTGTATTTCATTGCATTGCTGAAAAGATTTTGAAACAATTGGCGCATATGGATTGGCACGGCTTCCACAACAGGTAATTTTCCAATTTTGAATTTGGCACCTTTCGTTTTGATCTGGATCTCAAGATCAGATACTTCATGAACAACCTTGTTCAAGTCTACCAATTCGAAATGATCAGAAGGTTTTGAAACATTTGAATAAATTAAAAGATCCTCAATGAGGTTATTCATTCTTTGTGCTGACTGGTTGATCTTATCCAGCAGTTGAATGGCCTGACCTTTTAATTCATTTCGATAACGAGTAGATAACATATCGGAAAAGGTCAGGATTTTTCTCAACGGTTCTTTCAGATCATGTGATGCCAGCCACGCGTATTGTTCAAGTTCCTGGTTTGATTTTTCAAGCTGTATTTTTTGCTCTTCAATTTTAAATTCAGATTCTTTTTGTGCAGTAATGTCGCGCAGAAACGCGATGAAGATTGTTTCACCCGATTGTTGCGAACGGGAAATCGTCAGCGAAATATAAAATTCCTCACCAGATTTTTTAAGTGCAGTGAACTCGATCGTTTTATTTAA
>CAZCKF010000296.1:4199-5005 GCA_964499155.1 uncultured Chitinophagaceae bacterium | reverse complement strand
CAAAAAAACCATAGAGAATATGTGCATCCTCCCTGACGATCAACAAGGTATGCATGGAACCTTTCTCGAGTCCCTGGATTTTTGTATAGGTATTCAGGCTGATCTGCACTTCATAACCAACGCCGTTGACGTCAACATGAACCACGGAAGGATTTTTATGAACGAAATCACCTTTTACATAAGCAATCATATGCGAAAATAAGGTCCAGGGTCCAAGGTCAGAGGTCCAAGAAAGTGACAAGGATCAAAAAGTAGGGCAAGTTTTAAATTTCAAGCGACAGTTACTGAGTGCGAGGATTATTACGAAGCAAGATCTTG
Organism: uncultured Chitinophagaceae bacterium; assembly: GCA_964499155.1. Classification (GTDB taxonomy): domain Bacteria; phylum Bacteroidota; class Bacteroidia; order Chitinophagales; family Chitinophagaceae; genus CAZCKF01. Next base: position 4,687 of record CAZCKF010000296.1, on the reverse strand, counting down.
GCTTACTGTCTTAAACCTTTCCTGGACCTTGTTCGCTCGGACCTTGGACCTTGCCAACGGCCTTGGCCTTTATCTTTGCGCACTAAAGCGGCTTTATGGTTCAAAAGATTACGGCAGCAATAACAGCGGTTGGCGGCTATGTTCCGGAAGAAAAGCTTACGAATGCAGACCTGGAGAAAATGGTAGATACAAATGACGAGTGGATCAGGACGAGGACCGGGATTATCGAAAGAAGAATTCTGAAAGGTGAGGGAAAAGCAACTTCAGATCTTGGAGCGCCTGCTGTTATGGAATTATTGAAAAAGCGAGGCATAAGTGCTGAAGAAATTGATTGCATTATTTGTTGTACAGTAACGCCCGATATGATGTTTCCCGCCACTGCCAACATCATTTCTTACAAGGTCGGAGCAAAAAATGCATTTTCATTTGATATGGCCGCGGCCTGTTCCGGGTTTTTATTCGGACTTACAACAGGAGCGATGTTTATC
>CAZCKF010000296.1:0-4189 GCA_964499155.1 uncultured Chitinophagaceae bacterium | reverse complement strand
AAGTGGGCGGTACAAAAAGGTCATTGTTGTGGGTGCTGATAAAATGAGCGCGATCACGGATTACACAGATCGAACAACATGTGTGTTATTTGGTGACGGAGCTGGTGCTGTATTACTTGAACCCAATCATGAAGGATACGGAGTACTCGACAGTATTTTAAAATCAGATGGCGTTGGTAAAGATTACCTGTATCAAAAAGCTGGTGGATCAAAACGACCCGCCTCTATTGAAACAGTTACCAACAAAGAACATTTTATGTACCAGGATGGTCAGCCTGTTTTCAAATTTGCAGTAAAAGGAATGGCTGATGTGAGTGCAGAACTTCTGGAGAAAAATAAATTAACCGGCGATGACATTGCATGGCTTGTTCCCCACCAGGCCAATAAAAGAATTATTGATGCTACTGCAAACCGCATGGGTCTTTCTGCAGAAAAAGTAATGATAAATATTCACCGGTATGGCAACACAACCGCCGCAACAATTCCACTTTGTTTGTGGGACTGGAAACACGAATTGAATAAGGGAGATTTGATTGTGCTGGCTGCGTTTGGAGGAGGGTTTACCTGGGGAGCCACGCTCGTGAAGTGGGCTTACTGAGAGAATTTTTGATTTTGGATTTTGGATTTTGGATTTTGGATTGGGGTCTCCTATATGAGAGGCATTGAGTAAATAATTGAGAAGTGCGAAGTGTAAAATAGTCATTGAGAAATTTCAAGAATAGCAATGCTTTTTATTAGCGGGAAACTAAAGGTTTGAGATTTCTTTTTTCAGGGCGGAACTTGAAGCCTGAAGCTTGTGCCTGAAGCTTTTTTGGTCACAAAACCCTATCTTTGCCGTCCCTAAAACGGCCCGTTCGTCTAAGGGCTAGGACACCACCCTTTCACGGTGGTGATACGAGTTCGAATCTCGTACGGGCTACAAAAAAGACTCTGATTATTCAGGGTCTTTTTTTTAACCCCGACAAACTCGGTTTGAAAAAGTTTTTTATTAGCTAAGTTTATAAAAAAAAGAAGAGCCCCGCATTATGCGAGGCTCTATCACCGTCCGTAATCCGAAAATTAGTTTTTCGCGATATCAAACTTTTTGAAAATTGATTTGACACTGGCCTGGATTTCTTTCGAACTGAGGTTCCTGCTGTTCACTTCATCTGTGGTCCAGCCCTGCCAGATCGTTTTATCGGTTTTTGCATCGATCAATGTGACTGTAATCGTTCCTTCACGAACAGGAGTTTCCGTCCTGTCATATCCTAAAAATTGTGAAGGATAATAAATTGTACTCCATCTCCGTGTATACGGGTTGTAGTATTGTCTCGTATATGATCTTGAATAAACAGGCGTAGTTTCTTCACGCACTGCTCTTTCAATCAATACATCATAACTAATTAGAACATCCGGACGATTGTTTACTTGCTTCCATCCTGACTTTGCCAATTCCTGGTTTACTGCCTGCTTGATATTGTTCTCGAGCATGGAATTAACATTGCTATTCTCTTTTTCCAACCAAGAATATGAGTTGAGATTAGAGAAATCAACGGTCTCATCCTTTTCTACAAATGCTGTTGCAGTACAGCTGGCCAAAAACATTCCCGCTATAGCGAGCACAGCCAGGCTTTTTAAACCTGTAAGTTTCATACGTTTTTCTCCTTTTTTGTTTGTACTATAAACGCAAAAAACGTACTGAAGGTGATCAACGTTTCGTTAAAGAATCCTGGTGAAAATGATAATCTCTTTAACGTTTTATTAAATCCCGGGATTATTTAGGTGTTATTAGTGAATAGTGAATAGTGAATAGTGAAAAGTGAATGCCTAACTACAAGTATCGAAGATGTTTTTAGAATTTTAATGAGAAGTCATCTTACTAAAATATCGAAGATGCTTTATAAATGGAATTTTTTCAAAACTAATGGACCGTAACAACGCGAGAATATTAAAAATTTAATCCTTTAAAATCTCACTCAAACTGAACACTTCGAAACTAGTAGGAAACTATTCACTATTCACGACTCACCACTCACTACTCACTACTCACCACTCTCCACTCTCCACTCACCCAAGTCCAATCTCCTGGTGACGCTCCGGGATCTGAACATCAAGAAATCCCTTCTTGACAAGTCGATTACCAAATTGCAGCTGTTCATCATACTCCCCGTGCACAAGAAATAATGTTTTTACCTGTTTCGGATCCTGGCAGGCAAGCCATTGCATGAGGTCTTCATAATCACCATGCGCACTCATGCTTTTTACGCCGGCAATGTCTGCATTTACCTGGTGACGAACGCCGAATATGGAAACTTCTTTTGCACCACCCAATAATCTTCCGCCGAGAGAACGTGGTTCGCAATATCCCGTCATTAAAATGGAATTGCGGGAATTTTCAATGTTATTGCTGATGTGATGTTTTACTCTTCCTGCTTCCGCCATTCCACTGGCAGAAATGATAACACACGGTTCGTTTCGAAAGTTCAGCAACTTGGATTGTTCAACCGTCTTCACAAATTTTAAACCTGGAAAGCCAAATGGATCATGATCAGTTTCTAATATTTTCTGAATGGTTTTATTGAAATATGCAGGATAGCGTTTTACGAGCTGGGTTGCTTCTATGCTTAGAGGACTGTCAAGAAAATAATCAACAGCAGGTAACCTGTTTTCTATTTCAAGCTGGTTGAGTGCAAATAAAATTTCCTGCGTCCTTCCAACACTGAAAGCAGGCATGATTAGCTTCCCTTTTTTTTCAATACAGGTTTTAACTATCCACTGGTGCAAAGTATCAATGCTGGATAAAATATTTTCATGCAGGCTATTGCCGTAAGTTGATTCGAGAAGAATATAGTCTGCCTGGGGGAATGTTTCGGGTGAACGCAAAATCACATCACGATATCTGCCAACATCTCCACTGAATGTGAGGGTTGTGGGTTTTCCTCCTTCATTAATTCGCAGTGACACACATGCACTGCCAATGATATGTCCTGCATCGGTAAATAAAACCTCCACTCCTTCTTCAACCTGTTGCCACTTCTGGTATTCAACAGTTCTGAACAAATCATAACTGCGTTCTGCATCATCAACTGAATAGAGTGGCTGGATGTATGGCTGCCCTTCCGCAGCACGTTTACGATTGATATATTTTACTTCATCCTGTTGGATCTCTGCTGAATCTTCGAGTAAAATTCTTGCGAGATCTTTCGTGGCAGGTGTGCAATAGATCGGTCCATTAAATCCATCTTTAACCAGCTTTGGTATAAGACCGCAATGATCTATGTGCGCGTGTGAAAGAATTAAAACGTTCACTGATGTGGCATCAAAGCCAAGATCACGATTCAGCTCATCGGTTTCTTTGCCCATGCCCTGGAACATTCCGCAATCGAGCAGAATTTTTTTACCGTTCTTTAATGTGATCAAATGCTTTGAACCAGTGACTGAACGTGCAGCACCATGAAATGCAATTTTCATTTGCGTGACTTTACTTTAAATGACCATGTAAAATGAAACCTCGCTACTTCCTCCCCTGATTTATTTGTACCGACTGATAATGCATTCACCTGTTGAGCTTCTCCCGTTGAAATGCATTTATCGACAGCTTCGCGAAATTTTTCTCCATCATTGCACACAAACGTTGTTACATCCGTTGCTTTTTTTATAAACTCCCCATCAAGAGAAATGATCAGCATTGAAACTGCAGGATTTCTTCCATGTACCTGCGCCATACCCAAAATACCTGTGCTCATTTCTGCAGCCATTGCCAAACAGGCAAAATAGGTGGATCGAAAAGGATTTGTTGTAAACCACTTAAACGGAACAGTTACTACTGATCCGTTTTCATCGACTGACCTTACACGTACTCCAGAAAACCATGCGGCAGGTATATAGCGAATGAGAAAGGCGCGAAATTTCAAAGGAGACCTTACAAGCTTTTGAAATTCTGATCCACCTGGTGAACTCGAAACATCATTGGATAATTCCGCCCTGCTCATTGGTTTTTATATTTGGAAGGATCCAATGCGCCCTTCCCCCAATTCTCAAAAAACGTTTTCACATCATTCCTGTCATAGCTGTCCTTTTCTTCAAGCAGGGCTGAATCCTGTGTATGGATCCTGTTGCCATCACTATCAAGGATTATAAAAACGGGAAATCCGAATCGTTGTGGGAAACCATATTTTTCGAGAATATCCAGGTTTTTATTTTCCGGGCT
>CAZCKF010000295.1:0-5007 GCA_964499155.1 uncultured Chitinophagaceae bacterium | reverse complement strand
CTTATATCCAATATTGTACTGCTCGTTGCTGTAGCAGTTTTATTTTTCCTGCATTTTAAATCTCCGAAGAAAGCGGAAGTAAAATCCTCAGTGATTGAATCTTCAAAGAAGGATGTGTCTCCCGGAAATTTCAGCATGGCATATTTCGAAATGGATTCGCTTGATAACAGTTTTGCCATGATGCGAGATGTGCGCGCAGAATTGAACAGGAAGGAGGAGGATATGAATCGCCAACTGTCACGCATGCAGCAGGAGTATCAGAACAAGGTAAATGAATACCAGTCACGCGCACAAACCATGACGCAGGTGCAATCTGAAATGGCCACAAAAGATTTGCTTCAACGTGAAAATGATCTTCGCAATCGCAAGCAACTGATGGACCAGGATTACCAGGATTTTTACATGCGTAAGCGAAATGATGTAAAAACAATGATCGAAGAATTTCTCAAAGAATACAATCGCAATAAAAACTACTCCTATATCATTGCGTATGAACCCGGCTTTGTCTATTATAAAGACACGATGTTTAATATCACTTCTGATGTGATCAGGGGGTTGAATGAGCAGTATAAGAACAAAACGAAAAAATAAAGGCTGACGCAAGGTCCAGGCTGACGCAAGGTCCAAGATACAAGGTCCAGGGTCCAAATTACTTCGTAGCTGCTTTATTGAAAGATTGGATCTCTTTTTCAATTCAATATAACTTTTCGAAACTCAGTCAGGTTTGCTTGTTGCCAGTTGTAAGTAGTGCTCAACCACACACGGCAGCAATAATCTTCCTTTATTTCAAATTAAACCTTGTTTCCGCTAACGGGGCTCGTTATTTGATCTTATTATACTAAATCTTAAAATGTCAGAAAATAACAAAAAACAGTTTGGTGTATGGATGGATTCACATAATGCAGTCATTGTGGGAAGAGAAAATATAGATAGCGGAAACTTTGTAATCCTTGCGCGTGAGAAGTCTATTGTAAAGGATAGTAATTCCAATGAAAATACTTCCAATAATGCTGAAAAAGGGTCACTTCAAAAATTTTTTAAGAGTATCACATCACACATGCAGAATGTAGAAGAAGTGCATGTAACAGGAACAGGTATTGCCCAGGAGCAGTTTATTAAATACATGTCTCAATCGCCACAATTTAAAAATGCTGTTGCAAAAGAGAGCACCTCAAATAAAATGAGTGAGGAAAATTTGATTGAATATGTGACAGCTCAATTCAATTAAAAAGAACCAAAAATATTGAAAGCCGCTTTTGAAGTCAAAAGCGGCTTTTTGCTGAGATAAGGCCCAAGAAGACAAGGAGACAAGGTCTAAAATGCTTCAAAGTGGAGGTTCAGAATAATTTGAATGAAACAACTTTTTGGGTACTCGATGTAATAGGAATTTTTACAATTCCGAACCACGTTTGCCAGTTGCCAATTGCCAGTTGCCTGTTATTAAATCCATTTATGCTTGCAAGGTGCTAATCCATCATTGATCAAAGACATTGGACATTATTCACTTCTTATCTATCTTCAACTCATATTTCCATTCTTATGAGTGAACAATCTGCCACCTCATTCAAACAATCACTCGGTCTTGTAGATGCAACCATGATTGTTGCCGGATCGATGATCGGTTCTGGAATTTTTATTGTTAGCGCCGACATGCTCAAAGACCTCGGGTCGGCGGGATGGCTTATTGCCGCATGGCTTATTACAGGTTTTATGACCCTGATTGCTGCCTTAAGTTATGGTGAGCTTAGTGCAATGTTTCCAAAGGCTGGTGGACAATACGTTTATTTGAAAGAAGCTTATAATCCATTTATCGGCTTCCTGTATGGCTGGAGTTTTTTCTCCGTTATTCAAACAGGCACCATTGCAGCAGTGGCTGTAGCATTTGCAAAATTTCTTGGATATATCGTGCCATCTCTAGGCGACGGGAATGTGGTTTTTGGAGATGCCGGCAGTGATGGATTTAAAATCACTGCTGCGCAATTGGTAGGAATTGTTTTGATCGTACTGCTGACTGCGATTAATACACGTGGTATTCAAACTGGCAAACTTATTCAGACAAGTTTTACAACGGCAAAATTGCTTGCGTTGTTTGGCCTTATACTATTTGGGTTTTTTATTGCTGCGAATTGGGATACATGGAATTTAAATTGGGAAAATACATGGAACATACAACAACATGGCAGCAGGAGAGGTGGTGGTAATGACTGGACAACACTGTCTGGTATGGCTGCAATGGGAGCAGTAGCATCTGCTATGGTCGGCAGCATTTTCAGCAGCGACGCCTGGAACAATGTAACTTTTATTGCAGGTGAAGTAAAAAATCCAAAACGTAATATTGGTTTAAGTCTTTTTCTTGGAACCCTGATCGTGACCGTGATCTATGTGGCAACAAATCTCATGTATGTATCTGTACTGCCTGTGAATGAACTGGCATTTGCAACAGATAACAGGATTGCATTGTCTGTTTCAAATGAAATATTTGGTGCTGCAGGTACAACCATTCTCGCGATATTAATCATGGTTTCAACATTTGGCTGCAACAATGGATTAATACTTGCAGGTGCACGCGTTTATTACACCATGGCGAAGGACAGGTTATTCTTTCCTCAAACGGGAAGGTTGAACAAGAATGCAGTGCCGGCATATGCATTGTGGATACAGTGCCTTGTTGCATGTATTCTATGTTTGAGTGGCAAGTACGGAGACCTGCTGGATATGGTATCATTCGTGGTAGTTCTCTTTTATGTGCTAACGATTGCTGGAATTTTTATACTTCGTGCAAAAAGACCAAATGCGGAAAGACCATATAAAGCGTTTGGATATCCTGTTTTACCTACACTCTACATTTTAATGGGAAGTCTTTTTTGCATCCTGTTAATTATTTACAAACCTCAATACACATGGCCTGGACTTATCATTGTGTTGATTGGTATACCGATCTACTTTATCGCATTAACATCAAGGAAAAAAAACAGAACTGAACCCTAATGGAAGATATCAGCGGACTGTTTGATTCATTTTCTAAAATGCGCATAGGAGTTATCGGCGATGTGATGCTGGATACTTATATGTGGGGCCATGTTGAGCGCATTTCCCCGGAAGCTCCTGTTCCTGTAGTGAGTCTTGATAAAGAAGAATTGCGAATTGGAGGCGCAGGTAATGTAGCACTTAATCTTGCTGCTCTCGGTGCAAAAGCGCATATCCTTTCTGTAACAGGGCAGGATGAAAATGCTGAAAATCTTGAAAGGTTGTTGAAGGAAAATAATATCGATACAACCTACCTGGTTAAAAGTTCACATCGCATTACCACAAATAAGATCCGCATCATCAGCCGCAACCAGCAAATGATGCGGCTCGATGCAGAAATTACAACTGACCTCGAAGAAGAAGATGAGGAGCTATTGGTCAGTGCAATACAGCAATTTATTGCGAAAGCGAAACCAGACGCACTTGTTTTTGAAGATTACAACAAAGGAGTGCTCACAAAGAACATCATCCAAAAGGCCATCATGTACTGCCAAGGGAAACGTGTACTGATGGCTGTGGATCCAAAAAGCAAAAATTTTTTCGAATACAAAGGGGTGGATTTATTCAAACCTAATTTGAAAGAAGTTCGTGAAGCGTTTAATCTTCATTTTGAAAATATCAGTGTTGATTTATTGACCGACATACATCAACGATTAAAGGAAAAACTCAGGCATGATATTTCCCTGATCACACTTTCAGAAAAGGGTATCTTTTATCAAAATGAAAAAAACAAAGCAATCATTCCTTCGCACCTGCGAAAAATTTCAGATGTATCAGGTGCCGGAGATACAGTGATTGCAGTGGCTTCACTTGTTTATGCTGCAACTGGCAACATTCACCTGGCTGCAGAAGTCTCCAACATTGCAGGTGGACTTGTTTGTGAACAGGTTGGAACAATTGCTGTTGATCGTGACAGATTGTTTGCAGAATGCGAATTATTGCTTTCCTGAGAGTAAAAAAAGAGAATAATTACTACGAAGCGAATTTCACTTTTCACCTTTCATTTTAATCTCAATTTTTACTTGTTTTGATCCTTTACCAGAAGTTGAACCTATAAAACAATTCGCCACTTTTCTTGACAAACGTTTAACCGATCCCGTTAAATCTTCGAAGCTGTTCGCTTCTCTTTAAAGTAAATTTGGGCAGGAAAACACACAATATTCTATGTCGAAATTTACTCTTGCAATACACGGCGGGGCAGGTACAATCCTCAAGTCAGATATGACGCCTGAACTGGAAGCCGCTTACATCGAAGGCCTGGAAGATGCACTGGAAGCAGGGTATGCTGTATTAAAGGAAGGTGGCACTTCTGTCAATGCTGTGAAGGCTGCGATTGTTGTGCTTGAAGACAATATACTTTTCAATGCAGGTCGCGGATCTGTTTTTACAAAAAAAGGAGTACAGGAAATGGATGCAGCCATCATGGATGGATCTGATCTTTCTGCTGGTGCAGTGGCAGGCGTTCGCAATGTGCGCAATCCAATTGAACTGGCAACAGAAGTGATGCGCAACAGCAATCATGTTTTTCTTTGCGGAAAGGGAGCGAATGATTTTGCTATCAAGCAGGGAGTAAAGCTTGAACCCGATGATTATTTCTTCTCACAATTCAGGTATGATCAATGGAAAGCCATTCGTGACTCTGATAATTATTCACTCGATCATACACACCAGCGTCTTGAAGAATTAATGCGGGATAAAAAATTTGGTACCGTGGGTGCAGTTGCCTGTGATTCAAACGGACATATTGCTGCAGCCACAAGCACAGGCGGTATGACAAATAAAAAGTATGGTCGAATTGGTGACAGCCCTGTAATTGGTGCTGGTACCTATGCCAATGATGCTACCTGCGCTATCAGTGCCACGGGTCATGGCGAAATGTTTTTACGCGCAGTTGCTGCTTACGATGTTAGCTGTTTAATGGAATACAAGAGCTATTCATTACAGGAGGCTCTCGATATTGTTGTCAATGAAAAATTAACT
>CAZCKF010000294.1:0-5019 GCA_964499155.1 uncultured Chitinophagaceae bacterium | reverse complement strand
CTCGATACCTGAATGAAGCGGCTGGAAATGAAAGTCCTTCACAACACCCACCACCTGGTATGGATAATCCTGATCGCCCCACCTAGCAACAATGCTTTTGCCGACTGCGGTTTCAGGCGTTCCCAATTCAAAATCTTTTACAGCTTGTTCGTTTATTACGAGCCTTTGTGCTGAATCTCCGGGAAACTCTTTTGAAAATAATCTTCCCGCAAGCACCCTTAAACCGAGCGTCTGCAAATACGAGTCATCCACGAGGTTCATGTAGATTTTGCGCGTCTGGTCGGCGGGTTTTCCCTTGGTAAACATCAACCAGTCCATTACATTCGGAATGCCGGGATAATAAATCGATCCACCCACATTTGAAATGGTTGCGTTATTTCCAAGTTCGGTTTTGAGAGAAGCATAAATTGCTTTTGCATTTGTCGTCCGCAGCGGAATAATTACCTGTTGCTCTTTTTGAAAACCAAGATCCTTGTTGCGCAGATATTTCATCTGGTTGCCGATCGTGATCGATGCAACGATCAATGCGACCGAAATTACAAACTGGAAAACGACCAGCACTTTCCTGAATGAAATGGCAGCAAGAGAATTTGTGAATTTTCCTTTCAGCACTTTCACCGGTTTGAATGCTGACAAATAAAATGCGGGATACACGCCTGCAACAAAACCTGCTATCAGGGTCACAACAAAAAATCCAGCCAGCAACCAGCCATATTGTTGTGCTGAGAAAATGAAATCTTTTCCTGTCACTTTTTCAAACAGTGGCAGGAGCATCCATGAGAACAGCAGTGAAAACACAAAAGCAATAACTGACAATAAAATAGCTTCAGTTAGAAATTGCCTGACAAGTGATTGTTTTTCTGCACCCAACACTTTTCTCACACCAATTTCTGTCGCGCGTTTAGCTGATCGTGCTGTCGACAGGTTCATGAAATTGACGCATGCAATCAATAGCGTAACAATCGCAATCGAAACAAGGATGTACAAATAATTTCGACTTCCACCAGGAGTAACATTTGGATGGTCGAGTGTTTTGAAATGAATGTCGGAGACTTTTATCAGGAATTGATTTCTTGCTCTACCGGCCTGTTTCAATTCTTCACCGGCATGTCTTGCAATAAATGGCGGAACTTTTGCTTCAAAATTTTTTGGATCGCTTCCTTCTTTCAGCAACACATAACTGTAAAACAAATTGTTGTTCGCCATGCTTGTCAGCGTAGGAAGCCAAGGTCCGATATCGCCACTCGTCATTGATATGATGAATCTCGCATCAATGTGTGATGGAGTGGAAGATGGTTTGTACACACCAGTCACTTTTGCATCGAATGAACCACCAGTGTTACTGTTGATATGAATGACTCTGTCTAATGGAGATTGTTTGCCGAAAATTTTTTCAGCAATTTCGGCAGAGAGTACAATGTTGTTTGGTTGCGAAAGTGCAGTGTGTGGATCACCTTCGACAAAATCATAAGTGAACATGCGGAAAAAAGTGCTGTCCGCAAAAAATCCTTTTGTTTCATAAAATGATTTTACCTGCGAGCCCGTGGTGTATTGCAAAAGTGTTTTGTCTTCGAAAGCGCGCATGATACGTGCAACACTTTCCACTTCAGGAAATTCTCTCTGCATCGCCGGCACCATGGGCGCAGGTGTTGATGCAAAAAGTTCTTCTTTTCCTTCAGTGGTGGAGATTGTTGCCAACTGGTACAGCCGGTCGCGGTACACATGTTGTTTGTCATAACTCAGTTCATCGTAGATGTACATCGTGATCAGCAGGCAGCAGGTGAGTCCTGTGGCTAGGCCGAACACGTTGATGAAGGAGAAGGTTTTGTTCCGCCAGATGTTGCGGAACGCGGCTTTGAAGAAGTTGCGGAACATGGCTGGTTTCTGGGGTTAAGTGCATTTTATCGCGCACATACAGAATGCCAGAGTGGTATGTTATGATTGTCAATGTTATCATGCCCGTTTTTTGTACGAATGCGTTCGTTAATGGACGGGGAGTGTACGGATATGATACAGCTTTGGGTTGGAAGGGTTGGAATTGTTGGAAGGGTTGGAACGGTACTTCAGGTCGAACATACTTTCCTAATAGTTATAGTTTCTTATTCGATGTCCCGATTTCACGCAAAGCTTTTTCTGGTCGTTTACATTCGAAATTTCACATTCGGTCGGTGAATGGTTTTATGCGAAACTCAAATCAAGCGCGCAAAGCTCGACTGCTGGCGCAGTCTCGGGGGAGAGTTTTAAATCAGACAGATAATTCGTACGTGTTTCTTAATCGGTTTCACGCAAAGCTTTTATCGGTCGTTTACAATCGAAAATTCACATTCGGTTTGTGGGTCGTTTTATGCGAAGCTCAAATCAAACGCGCAAAGCTCGACTGCTGCGCAATCTCGTTGAAGAGTGCTTTAATTCGAAGTTTGTCAAACCGAGCTTGTCGAGGTTCACGCAAAGCTTTTTTTGGTCGTTTACATTCGAAATGTCTGTACGGATTGCAAATCGTTTTTATGCGAAGCTCAAAAAACGGACGCAACGCTCGACTGCTGCGCAGTCTCTGGGGAGAGTTTTTTAAGTTCGATAGATAATTTGAGTGTTAATCATTTTCGCTTATTTCACCACATAGAAACATAGAAATCATAGGGACACATAGAGCTCGTTTAAATTTGAAAAACCGATTTAAGCAATTTCGAGTGCTTTGCGTTTTCTCCTGGAGAGAAATAAATTTCGATTTAAAACCGTAACCGAATAGAATAGAGTCTTCCGTCAAATTTCAAATTTTCAAATTGTATTTTTTGCGTCTTTGCGTGAGGACTTTGCCGAGACGACTCTTTTTATTACCTTATAATTTCCTAAACCTCTCCATTTATGCCAAAACTATTGCTTGCCGCGGCGCTGTGCTGCGTTGTGACGTTGTCTTATTCGCAATCGATCGGAATTGGAACAACAACTCCTTCAGATAAATCGATTCTTGATATTTCGTCAACTTCAAAAGGGATTTATCTGCCTCGCCTGACAACCGCAGAGCGAGATGCGATTACAGGACTTGTGTTAGGTGACAGAGGTTTGCTCATTTACAATACAACGATGAACAAACTGCAATTATTTAACGGAACCTCATGGGTGCATGTAGGTGATGATCTTGGGAATCACCAGGCAAGCGGAATGCTACACATGACAAACTCAGGAATCTCCAATGTAAGTGAGATAGCAGTTAACGGCTGGGTGAGAAACAATAATGCATCCTTTGGATTATGGAATAGTTTTACCAACAGGCATTTTTATAGTGAGAGCAATGCGTACTGGACGCTTAACAGCGGAAACGGTTTAATATTTCGGGATGGACTTGCAGGCAGTATAAAAGGATATGTCTATTATGATGGAACAGGAAGTTTCGGATTATTAGCTCCATCCGGAAACTGGCGTGTGAGAGTTGATAACAGTAATACGGAATTATATGGTTCCGTTTATAGTTCGGTAAACTATGCTGAAACTATATATGACAGAAATAATACAGGTTTTTATCTTGATATGAATAACGGTTCCAACGTCAATGTATTTACCGGAAATGAGATTTATGTAAATGGATGGTTCCGAGCAAATAATCAGGGTGGTATTTATTGGCAGACATATGGAGGTGGATGGAATATGCAGGATGCTACATGGATTCGTACATACGGAAATAAGGGAATTCTTGCATCAGGTGGAATTGCAGGATATAGCACCGGGTCCTTCGGAACCTTACTTGGAATGAGTCCGCAGATATATGCGAATTATAATAACATTGGTGGAGGGGGTATCATGATCGGAGACGATGGAGGGTTTGCAGATTTCAACGATGGATGGGTACAGTTTCGCGGTACAAACGGGTTGCAAATCAACGGCAATAGTGCAACACCACTCAGAATTTCTATGGGGAATGCTATGGGAACTGGTACTGCTGATAATGCCATTGTACCCACAGCTCATGGATGGGGGTTTGTCGGCACTTCGATTGCTGCGTGGTGGGGGATGCACGCCAGTGCATTCAACGTTACGTCAGAAAGAAGCTTAAAGAAAGATATTACAAAAGTTACCGGCGGTTTACGTGAACAAGTGATGAATGACCTCGATAAAATGACACCCTATTTATACAGGTACAATGTGGAAACAGATCAAATGGTTGCAGGTAAGGAAGCAAAATTTCGTCCCGGTTTACATATGGGTTTGATTGTCGACGATGCTCCGGACTACATACAGGCGGCATCCTATGATGCAATTGACGTTTATGCTGCAGCAACACTCGGCATTGCAGCAGCGAAACATAACCGCGATGAAATAAAAGAAATAAAACAATCGCTGGGAATGTCCGGGGGGACCATCACCGTGCAGGATATCGGCAGCCTCAGAACAAATGGAAAATCACTTCGTGTAAATTTTGATCAGACATTTTCTGAATCATTGAAAGGCACAACTCCTGTTGTTACACTGTCTACAAACACAAAAGGCGCTGACCTCACTGTGCAGGATAAATCTGTGAGTGGCTTTACAGTGGTCGTGAATGGTGAGGCAAACAATGTTGAATTTGATTATATCGCAATGGCCAAAGTGCGCGTGAATGCTATTGAAGAAAAAGTTACGCCACAAGTGGTTAACCGTATGTACGTGGATGAAGGAGTGAAAAGTCAGGTACGGAACTACTGGAAAGAATCCCAGGAGAGGATGAAGTCCGAGGAGCAAAAAGCAGCTCGGGAAGCAGTAAATGTGCAACTACAGAGGAAGAATGAAATAGGAAGCCAGGTTGTATCAACTGAGCAAAATCCTAAATAAAGTAGAAATAGGATTTTAACTAGATAAATAATTCGTGAGTGTTTCTTAATTGATTTCACGCAAAGCTTTTTTCGGTCGTTTACAATCGAAAATCACATTCGGTTTGTGGGTCGTTTTATGCGAAGCTCAAATCAAGCGCGCAAAGCTCGACTGCTGCGCAGTCGTTGAAGAGTGCTTTAATTCGAAGTTTGTCAAACCGAGCTTGTCGAGGTTCAC
>CAZCKF010000293.1:0-5021 GCA_964499155.1 uncultured Chitinophagaceae bacterium | reverse complement strand
CGCAACTTATCACATTACGTTGGGGCGGAAACGATGATGAATTAAAATTTAAAGGTTGGCCAGGCTTTATCAAATTTGCTCTTGGTGAAAATGTGAAGCGTTCTGCATTTACAGGGGGGAACAATCGATACCCTGAAACAAGAATGGGGGTTGAACAGGTTCTGGTTGATGCGTTTACAAGAGCAAAAGATTACCAGGCTGCATGGAAGAATTATGAATCAAATAAGGGGAAATCTGGTGTAACTGCACCTCGTCGTGATCTTGAACTCGATGCACTTGTTGAAATTCTAAACAACAAGCGATTCATCACATGTCATTCTTATGTACAAAGTGAAATTCAGGGTGCGATGGAAGTGGGCAACAGGCTTGGTTACAGGTATCACACCTTTACACATATTCTTGAAGGATACAAGGTTGCCGATAAAATGAAAGAGCACGGTGCCAATGCATCGACATTCTCAGATTGGTGGAATTATAAAATGGAAGTGCAGGATGCAATTCCTTATAATGCTGCGATCATGCACAAGGTTGGATTAAACGTAGCTATTAATTCAGACGATGCAGAAATGGCCCGCAGGTTAAACCAGGAAGCTGCGAAAATTGTAAAATATGGTGGTGTAACGGAAGAAGAAGCTTTAAAAATGGTAACACTTAATCCTGCAAAAATGTTGCTTGTTGACGACAAGGTGGGAAGTTTGAAAGTGGGTAAAGATGCGGATGTTGTTGTTTGGAGCGATCATCCACTCAGCATTTATGCCAAATCATTATACACAATTGTGGATGGTATCGTTTACTTTGATCGTGCTAAAGACGAGCAATTGCAACGTGCTGTCGACAATGAAAGAATGCGTTTGGTGAAAAAACTGAATGGCGAAAAAAGAAGTGGTACACCGGTCACTGCACCAGTACCATCTTACCAGGTAATGCATACATGTATGGATCATTCACACGATCATGGACTTCTCATCATTGAAGAAAACTAATAACACAACCAGTATAAATATTTTAAAATGAAACGATTTCTGATTTTACTCCTCGCATTCGCTGCTACCAAAGCAATTGCACAGGAAACAGTTTATCCAACACCACCACACCAGGGCAGCACAGTAAGTACAAATGCAACTGTGCATGTTGGGAATGGTGAGGTGTTGCAGAATGCATCCATCGTGATCACCAATGGAAAAATTGCCGCAGTCGGAACAAATGTGAATGCTCCGGCAGGTGCTACAACAGT
Source organism: uncultured Chitinophagaceae bacterium (assembly GCA_964499155.1). Classification (GTDB taxonomy): domain Bacteria; phylum Bacteroidota; class Bacteroidia; order Chitinophagales; family Chitinophagaceae; genus CAZCKF01. The sequence goes on along the minus strand of CAZCKF010000293.1, from coordinate 3,787 downwards.
AAATGCGAATGGAAGGCATGTTTACCCAGGATTGATCTTACCGATAAGCAACCTTGGTTTGGTCGATGTAAGTGCAGTTCGTGCTACAACGGATGTTGCAGAAATTGGCGAATTGAATCCAAATGTGAGATCAATTGTTGCTTACAATACCGATTCAAAAGTGATCAACACACTGCGTTCGAATGGAATCCTTCTTGCGAACATCGTTCCTGAAGGCGGATTGCTCAGTGGTTCTTCATCTGTTGTTCAACTCGATGCATGGAATTGGGAAGATGCAGCATACAAAACTGATGCAGGTCTTCATTTGCGCATGCCGTCACTTCTTGCTCGTCCTCGCGGTTTTGGAGGCGGTGGAGGTCCCGGTGGACCGAATGCAACGCAATCAGATCCGGTCAAAGAAGGTCTTGACAGGATCGATCGTTTAAAAATGTTTTTCAGCGAAGCAAAAGCTTACAATGCTGAAGGCAATCACCCTGAACACAATTTGAAATATGAAGCAGTGAAGGGATTGTTTGACAAAAGCAAAAAGCTTTATGTGCATGCAAATACTGTCAAGCAAATGCTGCTTGCATTGGATTTCGTTAAAGAGTTTGGCTTTGATGTGATCATTGTCGGTGGTGCAGATAGCTGGCAGATTGCAGATCTGTTGAAACAAAATAATGTTTCAGTGATACTTGGCCAGCCGCACAGTCTTCCCATACTTGAAGACGACGATATTGACCAGCCATATAAAACTGCTGCAATGCTTCAGAAAGCTGGTGTGACATTTTCCATTTCAGATGATGATGGACAAACGCGCGGAAGAAACCTTCCATTCAGCGCTGGTACTGCTGCTACCTATGGACTTACTAAAGAACAGGCGTTGCAGGCTATCACATTAAACGCTGCAAAAATTCTCGGCATTGCAGATAAAACCGGCAGCATTGAAGTCGGTAAGGATGCCAATATTATTATAAGTGATGGCGATATTCTCGACATGGCGAAGAGCAATGTTACAGATGCATTCATCCAGGGAAGGAAGATTGATCTTACAGATAAGCATAAGTTGCTGAATGAAAGGTATAAGCATAAGTATAATATTAAGTCACCTTTTTAGTTGGAATAGTTGGAATAGTTGGAAGGGTTGGAAGGGTTGGAAGGGTTGGAATAGTTGGAATAGTTGGAAGGGTTGGAGGTTTCTTATACTCGAATCATTCATTCAAGATATGTTAGAAGTTAGCGGTTAGAGGTTCTTTAGGTCGAACATTCAATATTGATTTGATACTTGGTGATAGTCGAAGATTTGTTGGAGGTTTCCTAACTCGTGAACTTAAATCTTGAAACTTGTCTTGGTGCCTTGAATTATTTGGTTCTTTCCTGGACCGTGGACCTTGTATCTTGGACTTCACAAGCATGCGAATTAACATACCGCGATATCATTCTTGATTTGATACATGTTGATAGTCGAGAATGAAATTCTCGTTATTCCCCGCCTCGTCTCTCGCGCAGCACGAGGCGGTTTTGTATACTATATCCAAACTATGAAAATAATTTTCGCTCATCTCTCTGTGAAATCGAAGCTTAATCCAAAAAATCCGTGTTAACTATCTTTATCGATTAAAGGAAGGTCTAATTGAAGTACTACATCATTGCCGGCGAAGCATCCGGTGATTTACACGGTTCAAATTTAATGAAGCAACTAAGCAGGTTGGATGCAAATGCATCTTTCAGATGCTGGGGTGGTGATATGATGCAGACTGCTGGTGGTACTGTGGTGAAACATTATCGCGATCTGGCGTTCATGGGTTTTGCTGAGGTGATTAAAAATCTGCCCACCATATTTCGCAATCTTTCATTTTGCAAAAAAGATATTCTGGAGAATAAACCGGAGGCACTAATACTGATTGACTATCCTGGTTTCAATTTGCGAATCGCAAAATGGGCAAAGCAACAGGGAATTAAAGTGATCTATTACATTTCACCACAAGTATGGGCGTGGAAGGAGGGAAGGGTAAAAGAGATCAGAAAGACAGTTGATAAAATGCTTGTGATCCTTCCATTTGAAATTGACTTTTATAAAAAATGGGATTATAAAGTTGAATATGTCGGGCACCCCCTGGTTGAAGTGGTAAGTGATGCGATGCATCAGCCAGTCAAGGAACTTGAATTTGTAGTACATGCTCCGATCTCAAATGAAAATCGGGGAATTGTTGCACTACTTCCTGGAAGTCGAACGCAGGAGATTGGAAAAAAACTTCCGATCATGGTTGAAGCTGCAAAAAGATTTTCTGATTATCATTTTATTGTTGCAAAAGCGCCAGCGCAGTCTAATGAAAATTATCTAAAGCACATAAAAGACACATCGAATGTCAGTCTGGCCGATGCGGGTCAAACTTATTTTTTACTTAAACAGGCGAAAGCTGCTCTTGTAACCTCCGGAACTGCAACACTTGAAACAGCACTGTTCGAAATTCCCGAAGTTGTTTGTTATAAAGGATCTGCAATTTCCTACCAGATCGCAAAGCGGCTCATCAAGGTGAAATACATTTCTCTAGTCAATCTGATTATGGACAAAGAAGTGGTGAAAGAATTGATACAGGATGAATTGACAACCTCTAATATTGAGGCGGAACTGAATTCGATTTTGCACGACAGTAATAGGATTGAAAGGATGAAGAAGGATTACAAGAATTTGAAGAGAATTTTATCTGAAGGTGGGAATGCCTCTGAGAAGGCGGCGGATATTATATGGAGCGAGGTTGTTTAAAAAAGGCAAAAGGCAAATGGCAAAGGACAACAGGCAGTACTAATAATTCCTTATGCACAAGACATATTAATCAAAACCTGGAGTTCGATCTTTTTTTATATCCTAGCTGGGAAGAATGTTCGACCTAAAGAATCTTGAAATCTTGAAATTTTGAAATCTTGATATCTAGCGCAGCAACTTAATTGCAAGTATTATCAAACAAAGTATAAATATCAATAAGCTGATACGATTAATTCCATGCATGTATTTCACAAACAAACTCTTTGGCCTGTTGGGATCGGGCTTACGGAGGTAGAGGTATTCTGATATTTGTTTGAGTACGCCCATGTTTTTACGGTTACTGAATGAAATTATGCAACTGGCAACATGCAACACTTCGACAAGCTCAGTGGCAACTAATATTCTAGAAAAGCAATTTCCGAAAAAAAATGACTGTTCAATCTAAAGGAAATCAAAAATCAAAAACCAAAAATCAAAAATTGATTTCAGCTTTCTCGTCCATGACAATTCTTATACTTCTTCCCACTTCCACATGGACACGGATCATTCCTTCCAATCTTCGGGCCCACTTTTACTGGTTCCTTCTTCACACCAACTCCTGACGGATCATAATAATCTTTTTCATTCGCTGCATAATCATCGCCTGCTGCATCAACTGCTTCTTTGTTCGCACGCATGCGGCTCATGTCGGTTTTCTCCTGGCGGCCTTCACGCAATTGTGTGGGTGCCTGGTTTTCCTGCTGGATTGGAAGTTGTGCGTGTGACAGGAATGAAACAATATCCTTGTTCAGTTCACTATTCAGATTCTGAAAAAGATTATATGCTTCCATTTTATAAATGACCAGGGGATCTTTTTGTTCCAGGTATGCGGTTTGTACACTTTGCTTTAAATCGTCCATTGAACGCAAATGCTGTTTCCAGGTTTCGTCGATTATTACAAGTGTAATTGTTCTTTCCAATGCAGTATTCAACTCTTCACCTTCAGAGGAAAGCGTTTTATCCAAATTGGTTAAAACGTTTACACCCTTCTTGCCATCAGTA
>CAZCKF010000292.1:0-5037 GCA_964499155.1 uncultured Chitinophagaceae bacterium | reverse complement strand
AGTAAGAGAAAGGATTACTGAAAGTACTCCCCAGGAATTTTCATACAAGGAATCCGAAAATGATGCTTTAAAGAATGTCACAATAAAAGATATTCAACGTGTTGAACTTAATGACGGGTTAATTTATATCAAACAACTTATTAATGTCCCCGTTGTTTCAAGGCCTTATATTGAACGAACCCTTGAACACTACACCACAGGATCTGTTGACTCTGGATATTATATGATTGAAAAAATTATCTCAGGGCAGGTTTCTTTATATCAATATGTTGACCGTTACGGAAATCCACATTTTTTTGTTTCGGACAATCGGGAAACTGACATCCAGTTACTTTCAAACAGGTCATATCAGGCGGCGAATGGTACTATGATCTGGGACAATGCTTATAAAAATCTTCTGAAGTTTTTCGCCGATCAGGCGAATTGTAAAAAAGACGTTTACCCAAGAATAGAAAACCTTGCTTATAAAACAAATAGTGTTATCTCAATTGTCTCCGAAATCAATAAGTGTTCAGGCTCGAGTGCAGAGGTTGTAAATCCATATTTAAAACAAAGAAATAAGATCGGTTTTGGAATAATTGGTGTTGCTTCTTTAACAACTGCGAGCTTTTCAGTAAGTCAAAGTTTCTATCCCCAAGTAACTGATAAAAATTTTAAAAACATTTTTTCACCCGGGATCGGGCTATTTATTGAATTAAAACCAAGAAAAAGAATTCAGAATTATTCGGCGAGCATTGAGGCCGTGATCCAATCATTTAAGGGTGATACTGATTCCTTAATTCAGATTAGCCGTCGGGGCTTTGCAGAAATACAAAATACTTCCATGTATTTCAATACAGCTTTTAAATTTAATGTGACCAGGACTTCATTAAAAACATTTATTGAAGGGGGATTCTCATTCAGAGTTAACTTATCCGATAATTCAAAATATACATATTCAACAAGTCTGCGAACGTCGGAAATTAAAATGAATGTAATCCGTAATGCCGGTGTTGGATTCCTTGCCGGGGCAGGTTTTGATTTTAATAAAATTTTGGTTGGTGTTAGATATCATCTTATGCCGCTTGGAGGTTATTTACAACACTTGCAATTGATGGCTAAAGTGAAATTGACTAGCGAATAATTAAAGGTTTACAATGATTTGAAAACGTAATGACGACTTTCGAACGCCTTCGTTTGCATATAGATTGGCGGTTAATGTTGTACTGTATTTTAAATATAGATGCACATCTTTTTTCAAACTAGTGTTGATATTAATATAAAAATGTGTGCCTGTTCCAGAGAAGACCGGAATTGAATTGTACATGTACACATCATTTTCAAAAGCATACAACCTGGTTTCATAACTGGTTGTTTCAAACCACATGATCCGCATGTTGCCGCCAAATGGTTTTAACAGTGGTTTGAACAACACATCACCAAACCACAAAAACCCTGTACCCTTGCCTGCTTTTACTGTTTCGGCTCGGGTTCGCAATGTAATTTCTTCATCGATTTTTTTACTGAAGTGAAACCTGAAACCCAGAAATTGATTTTCTTCTACAGGTTGTAACGGTAGATTTGTCTCAGCATTTTTTGATCGCCGAATAATACGCAACCTAGCTGTGATCTCCGTTTTTTTGTTTGGTTTATAGAGTGCAGTAAAATGAAAGGTATTTTCAGATGATGGCCTGTTTACCTGGTAACGCAGCCATGGATATTGCTGAAAATCCGCATGTATATCAACAACAAGATGCCTGAACTTGAACGATGCTGCTGAAAAAAAACCTTTTTCATTTCCAGGTTCCCCAGATGACATGAAAGACTTTCCAAACTGAGCATAAAAACCGGGAACTGCGCGTCGATATACAAATAACAGATCTGCATTTTTAGCAACGCTAACCAATACACCGGATATCAGCGCAACATGATAAGATTGGTCCATAGCTGCTTCACCGAATACATGAAAATTATTAACGGTATAATTATAATCGATACTTAGGTTTACAGATCTACGTCTCTCAAAATCAAAATATTCGTATACATTTTTTCCTTTTATAAATGGATGCCTGTAAAAATGTGTAATTGCAGTTATTCCTGCATTTCCTTTTTTCAAATTAATTTTCGCATAAATGCCTGTAGAAATTTGTGAGGAATTATTTTTCTTCTGCAGTTCGGTATTCGTCCGAAATAAACCTGCTTTATATATTCCAGTTGCTGAATCGCCTGTTAAGGTGACACTAAGCGGCTTTAAGGAAATAAAGTTTCCAAAGAAAAATTTTGAAATCCTGAACGTGGATGCGAGTCCTCTATAAAATTCATACTCATTCACCGACCTGTATGGCGTGAAAACATTTGATTGTCTTTTAATAGCCGCAAGCCCCACTCCTCTTCCCAAACTGCTGCCCTGCCATTGAATTAAACCCTGTCCTGTTCTCATAGTGAAATCACCGATGATGACTTCTTCATATATTTTGTTTGGTTTAAAAGCAAGGTGCGCTGAATAGAAATCAAAAACTTTTTGCTTTTTACCAAACCATTGTTCACCAGCGTCCTTTTCTGCAGTGATGTTATAATTAAATATATTTTTATACCGGTATGTATGTCGAAACAAAAACTGCTGACGACTACCAAGGTATTTGCCTGAAGAATATTCTGCTGATTTTTCCAGAACCTGGTAAACACGCAAAAGCAACTGATGATTTCCCCGTCTGATATCTGAAGCAGAAATATCTGCTGATAACATAATTAAGGGTATCAACTTTCTTATTGATTCGTTTGATAATCCTGGTACTGCAAGTAATTCATATTTATCAATGAATGGTCCAAATAAATTGCGGTAATTCAGTATGCCTTGTATTTCATGTTCTGAAAGAAAATGGAGGTTTTCCAATTCCTTCCCGTTAACCTTGTTTAGATTAATCCTTTCCTGGATTTCCTGAGTCGCATCCTCAATTTCAATTCCCTTTTCTGCAAGTAATTCCAATTCATCTTCCGTCTGAGCGAAGCACACATTTGCAATAAAAAATAAAATAAGTAACCAAATGCATTTCATTTTTTCTCAACCAGTTTTGTCGACAATGTAAATGATGGAGTTATTCCCAATGTTTCATGAAATGAAAATGAAAATGCACAGGCGTATTTTTTTAAACCATATTTTACTCCTAACCAGACAGGGTCTCTACCTGTTGAGGCTGTGGCTGATAAAACAATTTTTGGTGAAAGAGCATAACTGAAACAGGAACGAATTTCAGGTGGATGTCCAGATGATTTATTAATATTTAAAGCGGCATAAAATAATGTCGAAAAATCGATGCCAATCGTGATGTCATGTATTGAACTCTTTGTTGAAACAAATTTTGGAATAACAGGATTGAAAGAAGCAATGCCGATTCGGATGTCTGCAGCTACAATCATAAATGAAAATCCATATTGCAATTGCGAAACAGATTTGTAAGGACCTGCTTTTATCACTGCATAACCAAAACTTGCCGAAGCAGCAATTTGTCCAGATAATTTTTTCGCATATCCCAACCGGACATTGTTTTCACTTAACGCTCCGAAATGTTCGTGATTAACATTAAAATGGAAATTGCCGTGCCTCGAGGGTATGAGAACAACGCCACGCACCGATTTCAATTCTTTCATCAAAAATGGAAGGCTTGTGTGGATTGCAGCTGATAATTTGGTAATGTCGGTTAATGCAGCAGAATTTTCACTCAGCAAAGATTGATTATGGATCTGTGAAGAAAAACTACACAAACCTTCATTTATAAACATCTTTAGCTGGCCAAAGGAATTGAAAAACAGTACCGTAAAAACCAGTACGAACCAATAATGCATGAAATAAATTTCAGCAGTGAATGATTTTATTCAATGTGTTTTACACCCGGCGTAATGAAGAATATTCTTAAACTCTGTCGTTTTTTCACCACCTGTCCGGTTACCTTTGCGCCATGAAAATTCTGGATGGTAAAATCGCTTCACAGGCAATTCGCGATTCTCTTAAGATTGATGTGGTTCAATTAAAATCAGAAGGAAAAAAAGTCCCGCACCTTGTCGCCATTTTAGTGGGCAATAATGGAGCGAGCGAAACGTATATTGCCGCCAAAGTAAAGGCCTGTGCTGAAGTGGGGTTCAACTCCACGCTCATCCGTTTTGAAGAAGATATTCCCTCATACAAACTGACTGATGAGATCTGTAAACTAAATGCTGATCCCGATATTGACGGGATACTTGTTCAGCTACCGCTTCCTGTACATATTTCAGATGATGAAGTAATCAAGACAATTGATCCGGGCAAGGATGTGGATGGATTTCATCCCCAGAGTGTTGGAAAAATGATCATTGGTGCACCTACTTTTTTGCCTGCAACTCCTTATGGTATCCATTTGTTACTGGAACATTTTAATATTGAAACAAAGGGCAAACATGCTGTGGTACTGGGAAGAAGCAATATTGTTGGCCGCCCGATGAGCGTACTGCTCAGCAGGAATGGAAATCCGGGCAATTGTACAGTTACACTTTGTCATTCTCATACAAAAAACATCAAGGAACTTTGCCAGGTAGCAGATATTATCGTTGCAGCTCTTGGTCGCCCGGGATTTGTGACTGCAGACATGGTAAAAGAAGGTGCTGTTGTTATTGATGTTGGTATTACGCGTGTTGAGGATGCAGAAAGAAAAAGCGGATACCGGTTGAAAGGAGATGTTGACTTCGAAAATGTTTCTGGTAAATGCGAATGGATCACTCCCGTACCAGGTGGTGTGGGTCCGATGACCATTGCTGCTTTGTTGAAGAATACGTTTAAGTCGTGTGCGATGAAGAATTATGAGTAGGGGGTGGCTGGTGAGTGGTGAGTCGTGAGTGGTGAGTCGGCAGTCGGCAGTGGGCAGTTGTACACCCTGATAGTTGAGATGTGTTTATGTTATCGAAGATTAATTTTTTTATTTTTTTATTGCAGGAAATTTTAGAAGAAAAAATTCGTGGTCGCTTCTTTGCCTCTTTCTTTATTTAATGCTACCCTGATAGGAGCGACAAATCAAAAATCAAAAACCA
>CAZCKF010000291.1:0-5059 GCA_964499155.1 uncultured Chitinophagaceae bacterium | reverse complement strand
GGTTTTTATTTACAAATTTATGTTCAATCTATGTGTATTTAAAAGTATATCAAAAAAAATCCTGAATCCGTGTGTGATGCGTTGCCCCTTTTTGGATTCATACTCCGTATATCGGATGGTAACCGGGACTTCACAAAATTTCAATTTATGTTTCCTGATCTGGGTAATGATCTCTGTTGCATGAGCCATTCGGTTTTCCTGCAAATTGATTTTTGCAGCAGCTTCTTTATTCATTGCTCGCATTCCATTATGAGCATCGGTGAGCAACAACCCGGTAAAAAGATAATTTACAAAACGAGCAAACTGGATGGCAGTTCGTCTGCCTGAAGGAATATTTTCTGCAGTATCATTAATAAACCGGGAACCAAGTACAACATCTGCTTTTCTATCATGAATTGGCGGGAGCAATTTTCCAATGTCGGTTGGATCATGCTGGCCATCTGCATCGAATGTTACAATCAATGAAGCATTTTTTTGCAAAGCAAATTCAAAACCGGTTTGCAATGCAGCACCCTGACCCAAATTGACTTTATGACGCAGCAAATACACCGGGAGATCATGAAGCAAAGTTTTAACTGGAATTGCTGAACCGTCATCCACTACCAGAACTGAATAACCTAAATCCAGAACTCCCTTCACAACTTCTTTTATTATCTCACTTTCATTGTAAGCAGGAATGATTATGAAAATGCTTTTTTTGTTATTGTGGTTTGACATGCTCAATAAAAAATAAAAGATTTTTATATGCTCCTGCTTGTTTTGTTCTCGCAGCAATGGGCTGAAATAGTGCGGTATCTGTGTCTGGTAAAACAAAAAGAACAATTGCTGGTTTTGATGAATTCAGTGAACCGTTCAATTTACTGGGGTCATACAACACATGTGCATGCGTTTCAAGTGAAATTCTGTTGCTGAAATAATAATCCGGCGATGTAACCACTACTGTTTCAATTTTACTGTTCTTTTTCTCAGTTTCTATGATTTTTGCAGCGACCTTTTGAAATCCTTTATCATATTGCCAACTGTATTCTTCTTTATTTAAATTGATCAGTCGTTTAGAACTATGAATGACCCCTCTAACCAATTCCGGTATGGAAAGCACTAGCATGATCAACACAATCCATCGCAATATTTTTGATTTCCTGGTGAATGAATATTGAAACAGTGTAAAAGCAAGAATTTGGATCAACACTGAAGCAAGCCCATAGTACCTCCTCTCCTGCACGTATGTCCAGAAATACCCGGGCATTTCTTCATGTTTGGCTGTAGTAACAGAAAGAAATAGTAATACAAGCGTAAGGAAAATACTTACAAGGAAAGTAAGCTGCGTGAATTGAACAGCTGTATGTAAACCTGCACGTACCTGGCGTAGCCACAGGATCAAAACTATCCAGGCTGCAAGTAATGATAAATGCAGCAGTAAGAACAGTCCGGATAATTTTACTTCTATTAATTCGAATACAGTCGCAGGCTTAACAAAAGATGCTGTGATAAATGGATAGGATTCTCTCAGGTTTCCCGGGAAAAAACCTTTTGTCCCTTCACCCGTATAAGTCGCATCTGCCAGCGGTCTTTGGTATAGAAACATCGCACCAATACCTATTGCCAAAAAAAGGAAAAGGATGTATCCTGGTTTTTTCATCCAATGAACACCAGATCGCAATCCTTTCACAACAAAATAAAAAGGAACGATAAATACAACGGGGATGAAAAGGTATTTTAAAAATGCAGCGGCGAACAAGCAAACTGCTATCGCAGCCAATACTGGATATTCATTTCTTTTCTTCCTGATAAGATACATGCAACCTGATATTCCAGCAAGAAAAAACGTAATGGCAATGGCATCGGTGGAAGAAATAAAATAAAAATCGTAAATGAAGAACCCGGCGAACAAAGTAATGAGATTGACCAGATGTATTTCAAGTTGCACTTGCTTTGCAATACTTCGTACAACAAAAACAAAGGCAATTGCGAAAAATAAATCGAGTGTCAGGGCCGCCTTGACGTAATCGTGGTTAAACAATTTGTAGAATGGTGATAACAATAAGGAATAACCCGGAGGCCATTTGATCAGCGGTTCAAAAACAGGATTTGACAGGTCAGATGCAAAGACCTCAGAAGTCGAAAGGCCATTTCCATGTAATAAATTGTCTGTTGCCAGAAGTTGAAAAGATCTGTCGGACCGGATATTAAAAAAATACAACACCTGAAGTACGCGACCTGCAACCGCGATCAAGATGATAAAAATGCTGGTAATTTTCCCAGAGAACAGTTTTCTCAAATCGTAATGCATTATCAACACTAATTCTCGCTAATTGATGATTTTAGCGCTAATAAATCCAAATTAGTGTGTATTGTCGATAACACTATGCTTATTTTTAGGTAACCATTCGCTATGAAAAATACCCTAATCATTGTCATTGCCTGCGCGTCATTTGTTGGATGCGGCAAGAAACTCATCCCGGAAAAACCGGTTCTGCAAGCCACATCTTTTCGACTCGATTCATTGCCAGTTTCGGAAATAAACATTCCCATTGTTGTAAGCCTGAAACCACTGTACCAGGAGGCTGAGAAAAACGTAGATACACTTTACACCTCACCCAATTATCCAGATGGTTGGGTACAGTCTGGATGCGATACAAGATACAAATACACTTTTCGAAGAGGACCTCTCCAGCTAAAAGCTTCGGGGACACGATTAGACCTCGCCTTTACCGGTTACTACAGAATAATCGGATCATCCCGCGTCTGCGTTGGTAATACGGTGATGTCACCATGGACTCCTCCGTGCCGGTGTGGGTTTGATGAAGGCGAGAGAAGAGTAAATGTTGGTTTTACAAATACACTAACAATCGGAAATGATTTTAAGGCACGGTTGAATATTGTTCGCCAGGAACCTCAGCCACTTGATAAATGCCAGGTTTGTTTCTGGGGGCAGGACATTACTTCAGAAGTATTGAAAGGATTGAAAGAAGAACTTGATCTTGCCCGAAAAGCCATTGCTGATTCATTCAGCGTTATTGATCTAAAGCCGCAATTTCAGCAGGTATGGAATCAGTTGAATGAACCATTTAATTTGTATGGAATGGGTTGGTTGTCTATTAATCCACAGCGATTAAGCATCCAGCATTTTAGTGCACGGCAGGATTCCCTGTATATCCAGCTTGGATTAATGGCACAACCTGTGATCCGTTTTGAAAAGCCGGCAACTCAATTAACGCTCGTTCCCAATCTCGCTACAACCCAATCAAGACCTGGATTTAATATATTTCTCGATGCAGTGATGAATTACGATTCACTCAGCAATATTGCCAATGCGCAATTAAAAGATAAGCGGTTTGATTTCGAAAAGCCGGTCAACAAACATATCATTATCAAAAATGTTCAACTCTACGGTGCACGAAATGAAAAACTTATTATAAAACTGGATTTTGAAGGGTCTGAAAAGGGAACAGCTTATTTCACAGGACGTCCAACCTATAATCCTCAGACACGCGTGATCGAATTCCTTGACCTCGACTTTGATATTAAAACCAAAAACCTGCTGATGAATACAGCGGAATGGATGTTTAATCGAAAGATCATTTCAGAATTGCAAAAAAGTACGCGTTTTGATTTATCCCAATATATCGGGAGTGCGCTTACAACTGCAGGCTCACAACTAAACCGCGAGATCATTCCTGGTGTAAAAAGTACAGGCATATTACGCGACGTTTCTATCATCAGGATCTTTCCGTTTGAAGAACATCTTGTGATCAGGAGTAATTTGTCTGGGGAACTTTCTGTAAAAGTAGAATCGATCCCATTTAGTTTTTAACTGCCGCAGGAGATGCGCGGAATGTAAAATGTTTTAATGCTACATAACTGAACAGTACAACAATTACTGTGGTTAACATTTTTGCTGGTGTTGGATAAATACCAAGCATTTCAACAAAAAATTTCAGGCATACATAGTTAATGACAAGGCACATCACGATTTGTGCGAAATAACGGAATAATTGCACCCTGCCTTTTAAAGTGGATTCAGGATAAACAACATATTTCATCAGGAAAAAACCGAGGGGGAATATGATAAAAAATTCAATAAGAAAAGCTGCAATGTGCGGACTTATCGCAATAAAAGAAAGATAAACGATCTCTTTATTTAATATGAAATTGTAAGAAATGAAATAAATAAAAATTCCAAGAATTGTATTTCCACCACCGCATGCAGCATAGCGAAAAGTCTGCTTATCCATCAACTTTTGAAAAGGAGGATAAAAAAAATCAAGAACCGAAAGGATCAGGTTCCGGAAACTTTTAATTGACGACTTCACGGGCGCTAATTTAACGCTAATTGAGCGCTAATTAACGCCAATTAGTGCCAATTAACGCTAATCAGATTCGGTTTAGATATTAATTAAATCTACGTTAACAAGTAAACAAAAAAGTGATCAATCACTCTTACATCCTTTCGGGAACTTTGATTCCCATCAATCCCATTCCTCTTTTTATAACACCTGCTGTTAAAGAGATAAGGTGTAAACGAAGCGCTTTCTTTTCAGCGGTTTCTGCATTTAATACAGAATGTTCCGAATAGAAACTGTTAAACGTTTTCGCTACAGAATAAATATAATTGGCAACGAGGGATGGATTGTATTCTGCTGCGGCCTGGGATATGATCTCGGGGAAAAGTTCAAGAGCAATGATCAACTGTTTTTCAAGTGGTAAAAGTGACGTTTCTTGCTTGGTTAATTCTTCTGATCCTGCTTTGCGTTGCATCGATCGGATGCGTGCGTAAGTATATTGAATAAAGGGACCTGTAAATCCATGAAAGTCGATGGACTCTTCTGGATTAAAGATCATTTTCTTTTTAGGATCTACGCGAAGAAGAAAAAATTTCAAAGCACCTAAAGCAATCGTATCATAAAGTTCTTTTAGTTCATTGTCAGAGAATTCTTTCACTTTTCCGAGTTCTTCCGTGTGTTTAGCCGCGATTGCCACCATTTCATCAATCATGTCATCTGCATCTACCACCGTTCCCTCGCGACTCTTCATTCTTCCCGATGGAAGTTCAACCATA
>CAZCKF010000290.1:0-5079 GCA_964499155.1 uncultured Chitinophagaceae bacterium | reverse complement strand
AACCAGAGAAATAATCCATAAAACAAAACCGTAAGTATGTTGCTAACGAGAAATGAAGTTGTATAATCACCCAGTAAAAACGGTGATTGTGTAAATGGATAATAAATAGTGAATGATCCACCAGATGTAACATTTATTGGATTTGATGCGGATGCATTGAATTCATGCAACAGTATTACGGTGACCGCATAAATCGCAATTGTGAAAATGAGGATGGCTGCGAATCGTGACAGGTAAAACAAAATACCTGCTGTGAGCCTGGCTGTTTTCATCTCTTTTAATCTTTCGACAAATATATATTAATTATCGTGTTTCGATAATTATATTACGTGTTAAATTAATTAAAATTGTTTTGGATCAAGGTCACCTTAAAGAATTTTGGTATTCTTTATAGCATAAGGGCGGCCCCTCTGGGGCGCTGGTTCATTCTTAATTTCTATTTTCTACAAACAGCCGGTCCCTCCGGGGCGTTTTGATGAAATATTCAAATCTTCACATGCGAAACTGCCTCTATTGAATCATCTTCCCCCTGATAATTTCCATCAACTCTGCTTTATAACTCTCTCCAATCAAAACTTCTGAGGTTACATTTTTCAATCTCACCAGGTTGCCTTCGATGCCGGTAATGCGTGAGATGGGAATGATGAAGGATTTGTGCACGCGGATGAATTGCTTTTTTGGGAGGTGTTCTTCGATTTCTTTCATGCTGGTATAAACGAGTGTTTTTTGTCCTCCACGATGAATGGCAACATAATTTTTCATGCTTTCGATGAAATCGATTTCAGAGAGATTGATCTTTAAAAGCTTTCCTTTTGACTCAGTTTTTACAAAAATGTAATCATCCTCTTTTTCTTTAAATGCTGGAATGCTAGTAGTGATCTGTTCAACGGCTTTTTGGACTGCTGCCAAAAATCTGGGAAGCCGGATTGGTTTCATTAAATAGTCAACCACATATAATTCATATCCTTCCAATGCGAATTCACTATAGGCCGTGGTTAAAATAACCTTGCTTTTTCCATGTATCGCTTTAATAAAATCGATTCCCGAAAGCTCTGGCATTTGTATATCAAGAAATACGAGATCAATTTTTTCATGCGCAAGAAGTTGCAAGGCTTCGAGTGGATTGTTGAATGAATTTACCAGCTCGAGATGCGGTGTTTGTTTGACATAATGAACAAGGATGTCAACGGCATGCTGCTCATCGTCAACTATGATACATTTGATCATAACTGTTCAATGATTAATTCGGTGGTGTAATAATCTGGCTCTTCTCTTACGATAAACTTGTAATTATCTCCATACGCCAGGTCAAGTCTCTTACGAATGTTATCAAGGCCGATGCCTGTACCTAATTGCTTTGGACCGGTTTTCTTTTTATTCCTGCAATAGAAATACAATTGGTTTCCTTTAACATCCAGTGCAATGTCAATCGGGTCTTGCTGGCTTTTCAGATCGCCATGTTTAAATGCATTTTCAACAATCGTAATTAATACAAATGGGATGATCAATTTTCCATTTACAACACCAGTCACTTTAAAACTTACATTCAAAGTATTGCTGAAACGTAGCTGGCTTATTTTGATCACATTGTTTACATGTTCTATCTCGTCTTTTAAAGGTGCTTTTCCTGCTTTCTGGTTTCCCTGGTCGATGGCATAACGCATGATGTCACTCAATGTGAGAATGCCTTCTGACAATTCAGCGGAATAGGGAAGTGATTTCGCGTAGAGGAAGTTTAATGTGTTGTGCAGAAAATGTGGGTTGATCTGCGCTTTCAGGAAATTGAAATTTGCCTGTGATATCTGCGATTCCAGTTGCAGTTTTTGTGCTTCCAGAATTCTGCGTTGTTTTTGAGACTCCCATAAATAAGTTGCAAAAGCAAAGAGAAAAGACAATATCAGCATCGGGATCATGTTGGTAGCCATTACACCGATCATATAAATCCAGGATGGATAATCATCCTGCAACGGAGCAGGGTAGAAATTATACAGGAGGGTGTAATAAAGTGCAGAAACGCAATAGATGATAAACAATGCCAGGAGAAAAGACAACAATGTTTTTCTTTGGGCAATCAGGTGATAGAAATAATTCAGGGTGAAATAAAAGAACATCACGATATAAAAAAACATGCCTAATGGCCGGATAACATGTGACCTCCATTTATCCACTTCTGGTTTTTCTTTTACCACTTCTTCCGCACTGCTGCTTTCATTCGTGATGGAATGCATGATTGCAGCAAATATTCCAAGGCAAATGATACCAACTAAAACCTGCCAGAATTTATATCTCGGCTTATATTTCATTAATGCTGTGAAAATAGGCAAGAGAGGGCTAATTGCTGCCGACCCTCCCTTGCCATTGATTGAAGTGGACATGCTGGTACTGATTGTGGTATCAATTTAATTACCAATAAGTCCTCCACCCTGCTGCGTTCTTTTCAATTCTTCCTCTGCACCAGTTGCGCGTTGTCTTGCTGGCTTTACACCATTATTACCGAAACGGAAATTCATACTGAGCTTGAATTGCTGACTTTCCTGGCGGAATTTGAAATTCATGATCTGGCCGGCAAAATTTGATTCAGCCTGGAATTTCATTGTATTGAATACATCACTAACAGATGCCTTTACAGTTGCTTTTCCTTTTAAAATTTGTTTTGACATCCCTGCATCAACATTATAAACTGATTTTGTTTTAAAGCTTCCCTGCATAATAGTCGGGGCATTATAAAACCCACTCACTTCTGCAGTCCATGTTTTTGCAAACTTCAAGCTGTTTTGCGCAAAGAATGTAAACCCAAAAGCATTCAGATCTACCTCACGTCCTGTTCCAAAATCTGCCTTGTATTTTGAATAATTGGTGCTGACATTTGTGAACAGCATGTATGATTTATAAACAAAAGGGTAATTTATACTGAGGCTAACGATATCCTGTGTGGCAAGATTTCTTTTGGAAACGAATGCTTTTGATTTTTCAACTGTATCCATGATGGAGGTAAACATATCGGTAACATGGCTGTAATTCACCGCAATGTTTAATTTGAAATTCCTGATGTGTGAAATACCAAAGCTGTTCGTGTACTGAGGGCGCAGATTCACATTACCCTTCATAAAAGTGTATTCATCAAGTTTGAATTCAAATGGGTTCAGGTCTTTGTAAGCTGGTCTGTCGATGCGTCGACTGTATGTAAGGCTCCACTGGCTTTTAGGATCTGAAGCACATGTGATCGAAGCACTTGGAAAAAGATCTGTGTAAGAGCGATCAAAACCTGTAACATCCGGAACATAATTAATACCGTCGAATTTCAACCCATAGGATACTCCTTTTGATATGGTATTCTCCACTCGCAATCCCACCTGGAAGGTCATTCCTTTATGCTGGCGATTGAAATTGAAATAACCAGCATTGATATTTTCTTTATAAATAAAATGATTACTTGTGTTTTCATCATAATCTTCTGTTGAGCCGTTTACATCATACTGCTGAAAATCATTATCAGTTTTTACATAGGCAGATTTAGCACCAACCGATAATTTACCTTTCAAAAAGTTTTGTTCATAATCAGCTTTCAGCGAATTGATTTGAATTTCAGCAGGAGAAACCATATGGTTGATCACGGTTCCAATCTGGTTTTGACCTGATGCGTCAAAATAAAAATTGCGCTGGTACTGATCGCTGTTGAAATCATAGATTCCGCGATCTGCATTCACAATAAAACTGGTTCCTTTAGGATCAGTAAAACTATAATTCAGGTTGATGTTGGCGTTATTGCGCTTCATCACTGTATTGTTATCTGCTACCAATTTGCGATCAATCTTTCCTGCGTTGATATTTGAAATGAAAGTGTTGCTGCGCGTTGTGGATGTCGGATCAGAAATAATTCCATTCACAATAACCCCAATGGTGTTTTTCTTATTAATGAAATAATCAGCGCCTAATTTGAAGTTATGTGACTCTCGTACATCAAACATGCTTCCTGACTGATCAAAAAGACTGTCAAGAACAGTTCTCATTACATCAAGTCTCTGGCTATTCGGTGTATAGGTATAGTTATAAGTGCTGAATATATTAATGCTTTTGTTCCGGTAATTCAGAGATGCGCCACCATTGTATTTTGCAGTTGTTCCAATATTCCATCCTGCATTTACAGAACCATTAACCCCGAGTGATTTGTTCTTGACTAAACGAATATTGATGATCCCGGCATTTCCTGCAGCATCATATTTTGCTGAAGGATTGGTGATCAACTCGATCGCCTCGATCTGCGCTGATGGAAGTGCTTTTAAATAATTGGCAAGATCCGTTCCTGACAATGGTGCTGATCTGCCATCGATATACACCTGCACGCCATTTTTGCCAGCCATGCTGATGTTATCATCTTTGTCGAGCATTACACCGGGAGATTTGCGAAGCAGTTCAAGTGCGTTTGTTCCAACAGCATTGATGGTTGACTCCACATTCAGAATCGTTTTGTCTGCTTTCACCTCCACCATTGGCCTGCTGGATTTTACCGTAACATTGCTCAACTCTCCACTGATCTTGGGAAGTTTTAATTCGGCAATCGTTATACTTGATCCATTCAAATTAAAACCCGGTGACGAAACAGGTTTGTAACCAATAAAACTTGCTGTGATTTTATAATTACCCTCTTTAATACCATTAAAACTGTACGAACCGTCCTTTGACGTAACCGCCAGTTTAATAATAGATGTATCAGTTGTTCTCACTAGACTAACCGTTGCGCCGCCAAGCGGTGTCCCGGTTTCATCCTTTGTAATCCCATTTATTTGTTGTGCATTTGAAAAGACTGAAGCAGCAGTCAGTAAGATTAGAAATAGCGTGCGCATAGTGGATGGTTTAAATTTCATGCAACCTATACATGCCGTCGCTCGATACGAAAAACGTTATACGTAGAGGGGGTTTGCCGGGATGAAACGGGTATTTGCTTGTAAAAAGGCTTCACACAAAGGCGCAAAACAATTAGTTGGAGGTTGGATTAGTTGCCCGCCCGGATGAATCCGTTCGGACGGGGAACAGTTGGAATGGTTTTTTTTGGTTCGAAGATGCCTTACGAATTGATAA
>CAZCKF010000289.1:0-5082 GCA_964499155.1 uncultured Chitinophagaceae bacterium | reverse complement strand
ATCTGTTCTTGGGAAATCCATGAATGGCTGAATAAAAAAGAAGTAAAAAACACACATCCGATGAACACAGGAGGTGCAAAAGATTTTGGAGATTTTCGGGTAAAATGTGTAGTGGCTCACCATTCGAGCGGGCTTCCCGATGGCAGCTATGGTGGTAATCCAATGGGTTTCATTGTTTATTCATCCATTGGAAATTTTTATTATGCTGGTGATACAGCGCTCACCCTCGACATGCAATTGGTAGCACAATGGGCAAAACTAAATTTTGCGGTATTGCCGATAGGAGACAATTTTACAATGGGTGTTGAAGATGCAGTGAAAGCCGCGCAAATGATTGGTTGCAGCCAGATTATCGGGTGTCACTACGATACATTTGGATTTATAAAAATTGATCACGAAGCTGCTGTCAAAACTTTTGAAAAGGCTGCATGCAAACTCACCCTCGTCGATATTGGCGCCACCATCGACGTTTAATTCACAAGCCATCATCGAATGGCCAGAAAAAAATACCGGCACAGTGTAATATGGCAAGAATTATCGGAGTTGCGAACCAAAAAGGCGGTGTTGGAAAAACCACAACAGCTATAAATGTTGCTGCAAGTTTTGGCTTACTTGAATACAAAACCTTACTGGTAGATGCAGATCCCCAGGCCAACAGTACGACCGGGGTTGGTTTTGATTTACACAATGTAACACAAAGCCTGTACGATTGCATGGTGAATGACGTTCAGGCACGGGATGTAATTCTCAAAACCGAAATTCCCAACCTCGACCTGATCCCATCACATATTGACCTGGTGGGTGCTGAAATTGAAATGATCAATTATCCCAACCGGGAAAATGTTTTAAAAAACCTGCTTGAGCCAATCAGGAATGATTATGACATCATCATCATTGATTGTTCTCCTTCCCTTGGTTTAATTACAGTGAATGCACTCACCGGAGCTGATTCAGTTATTGTGCCGGTTCAATGTGAATTCTTTGCTCTGGAAGGACTTGGCAAATTGCTCAATACAATTAAAATTGTTCAGTCTCGGTTAAATCCAGAATTGGTTATTGAAGGAATTTTAATGACCATGTATGATGGCCGTCTCAGACTTTGTAACCAGGTCGTCAGCGAAGTGCGTCGTCATTTCGAAGAAATGGTTTTCAGCACCATCATCCACCGCAATGCTCGTCTCAGCGAAGCTCCCAGTGTGGGCAAACCTGTGATTCTCTACGATGCCAACTCCAAGGGCGCAATGAATTATCTCAATCTTGCAAAAGAGATTCTGCAGAAGAATGATTTGACGAAGATTTCGCAGGAAGAGAGGATTCTTGAACTATAGAAGCATTCCGGAATCTTATGGCTTAAATTTTTAGGATTGGCATTGTCAAAAATCAAAGGGCAAAGGGCAAAAGGCAATGCCCCTACTGGTTTATTGGATTATTTATTGAATAAAAATTTATACTTAAGAACTACAAGACCATTTACCTATCAACTCCATTTATTCAGTTTAAAGAAAACAATATTCACCAAAATTTCTAATGACTTTTTCATTTTACATGCTGTTGCAACATTTTAAAACATTTTCAAACTTTCCCCCTTAAAATCCTGAATGTTGATCATTTAGAAGAGCCCAATCCACAATCAAAAATCCAAAATCCAAAATCAAAAATCACCCTTCTATCTTTACCAACCTTATAAGTCAACTTATTGCATGTCGAACTTTTTACAGAAGTCTGAAGAAGAAATGGATTTTATCCCGATCATTCCGTTGAACGAGAGTGATGGAGAAAATATGGATGGGATAGACGTACCTGCGCAAATTCCGCTGCTGCCCTTAAGAAATACTGTTCTGTTTCCGGGTGTTGTGCTGCCGATAACCGTGGGTCGCGATAAAAGTATCAAAGCAGTTAATGATTCTTACAAAGCTGACAAGCTGATCGGTGTTGTTGCACAAAAGGACAGCAACGTCGAAGAGCCGCAAATAAATGACCTGGAAGATATCGGAACAGTAGCAAAAATTGTCAAGCTGATCAAAATGCCGGATGGTGGCACTACCATCATCATCCAGGGCAAAAGCAGGTTTCAGATCGATGCGATTTACGAAGAAGAGCCCTATTTCAAAGCGAAGGTTACAAAGCTCGAGGAAGAGGAATCGCCTAAGGATCCGGACTTCGAAGCATATGTGGCTACTATTAAAGAACTCGCAACAGAGATCATCCAGCTTTCACCAAACATACCTTCTGAGGCGTCGATCATCCTTAGGAATATTGAAAACCCTGCCTTTCTGATTCATTTTGTTTCCAGCAATCTCAATACAGATATTAAGGAAAAACAACGATTGCTTGAATTAAACCACATCAGGGAAAGAGCTGATCTGCTGATGCAATTGTTGCAAAAGGAATTGCAGTTTGCAGAATTGAAAAATAAGGTTGCAAACAAAACAAAAACAGAGCTCGATAAACAACAGCGAGAATATTTTCTACAGCAGCAATTAAAGAGCATCAAGGAAGAACTTGGCGGCGATTCAAACGAACGCGAAATAAAGGAGATGCAAAAAAAGGCCGAATTCAAAAAGTGGCCGGATACTGCTAAGGAAATGTTTCGCAAGGGAGTTGAAAAACTGGAGCGCATGCATCCAAGTACACCAGATTTTTCAGTGGTGTACAATCATCTTGATCTGTTGCTTGATCTGCCCTGGAATGAAACAACAAAAGATCTCTATGATTTGCGAAAGGCTAAAAAAATCCTTGACAATGATCACTATGGAATGCACAAGATCAAGGAGCGCATACTTGAATATCTCGCCGTGTTGAAATTAAAAGGGGATATGAAAAGCCCGATCCTTTGTTTTGTTGGACCGCCGGGAATTGGAAAAACTTCTTTGGGAAGAAGCATTGCCAATGCGATTGGAAGAAAATATGTTCGGCTTTCACTCGGTGGATTACATGACGAAAGTGAAATTCGCGGGCACAGGAAAACGTACATTGGTGCAATGCCGGGTCGTATTGTGCAATCTCTGCGTAAAATAAAATCATCCAATCCTGTGATGATCCTTGATGAAATTGATAAAGTTGGAAATGATCATCGGGGGGATCCATCAAGTGCCCTGCTTGAAGTGCTCGACCCGGAACAAAATCATACTTTTTACGACAACTATCTTGAACTTGAATATGACCTGAGTAAGGTTTTATTTATCGCCACTGCAAACAACATCCAGAATATACAACCTGCTTTGCGTGACAGGCTTGAAGTAATTGAGCTGAGCGGTTATGCTGTAGAAGAAAAAATGGAGATCGCAAAAAGACATTTGATACCGAAACAGCTCGAAGCACATGGATTAAAAAACAATCCATTCAAGATCAGTGATAATGTTTTGACAAAGATCATCCAGGATTATACAAGGGAAAGTGGCGTGCGTGAACTGGATCGACAGCTTGCATCTATCATGCGATACCAGGCAAAGGAACTGGCGATGAAGGACAAGCTTCGTGCGAATCTTTCTCACGGTGATGTTGAAAAAATTCTCGGTCGCCAGAAATACAGCAATGAACTTTACAAAGCGGCCGTGATGCCAGGAGTTGCAGTCGGACTTGCATGGACCTATGTTGGTGGGGATATTTTATTTATTGAAGGAAGCCTGAGTGATGGGAAAGGTGAAATGAAACTCACAGGTAATCTCGGTGTTGTGATGAAGGAAAGCGCCACAACCGCGCTCACTTACCTGCAATCAAATGCCAAGCGTTACAACATCGACAATAAAATTTTCGAAAAGAAAACCATTCATATTCATGTTCCGGAAGGAGCTGTGCCAAAAGATGGACCGAGTGCTGGTGTCACGATGATGACTGCAATTGCTTCTGCTTTAACCGGCAAAAAAGTAAAACCATATCTGGGTATGACAGGTGAGATCACTTTACGCGGTCAGGTATTGCCTGTAGGGGGGATTAAAGAAAAAGTTCTTGCTGCAAGAAGAGCCGGATTGAAGGACATTATTCTGTGCTGGCACAATGAAAGAGATGTTGATGAGATCAACCCTGAGTTTTTGAAAGGACTCAAATTTCATTATGTGAAAACTATGAACCAGGTGTTGGAATTGGCGTTGGCGGACTAATTGTTCTACTTTTCAATAAGTGAATAATGAATGTGAATACAATGCGAGAGTGATTTATTCTTGGGTCAAAAGTGAAAAGTGAAAAGTGAACTTAAATTTGAAAATGGTTTATTAATTGGCAGAGAATTATTAAAATCTGTTATTGCTTCCATTACATTTAATAAAACATCTCCCGTCAAATTTTCAAATTTTCAAATTGTATGTCTTTTACTTACATGTATTATCGGACATTGGACAGGAGCGCAAACATTAGGTGGTCGAGCTGTCTTTAATTTTCTTAATCTTCCTCATACACCGCAGCTGTCGGGAATTGGTGGCGTAAATATCAGTCATGCGGGGAATGATGTAAGCATGGCATTTAACAATCCCTCTCTGCTTCAACCTCAAATGCATGCACAGCTCAGTGCAGTATTCAATGATCATTACGCAGGTATCACTGCCTATCATTTATCAACCGGATTGCGCAATGAAAAATTGAATACGAATTTTTTATGGGGCATTCATTTTATTAATTATGGTAAGATCACAGAGACGGATGCTGCCGGAAATATTTATGGACAAATTCGGCCTGTTGACTGGGTAATGCATTTTTCTGCTTCGAAAAAATATTTAGAAAAATGGAATTATGGAGCAACGCTTAAACTGATTCATTCAAAATACGGCCAGTACAATGCATCAGGTGTAGGTGTTGATGTTGGTGTAGTGTATCGTGACAGCATGAAATCTTTTTCTGCATCAGTCCTGGCAAAAAATATGGGATTCCCAATCAGGTCTTATACCGGTACTGATCCAGGAGAACTACCATTTGATCTGCAAATTGGAATTACAAAACGACTTGCGCGTGCCCCACTTGGTTTTTCGATTACTACTCATCATCTTCATCGTTTTAATTTAAATTATAACGATACGACTTTCAATATTGAAAATGGTTTTTCAAATGATGAAAATTTCAGTTCCAACCTGATGAGACATTTTGTATTTG
>CAZCKF010000288.1:0-5086 GCA_964499155.1 uncultured Chitinophagaceae bacterium | reverse complement strand
ATGTTTTCAATGGGGATTCGATTGAATTCAGGAAGCTGTTGATCAAATAATCCCGAGATCATGTTAACGTGGATTATGGAATTTTTCATTCCATACCCTGTAGTAATAATAAATAAGTCCTGTCAGGCTCAATATAAAATACAGGTAATACAAAACATTGCCCAGAGATAACCGCCCGTCAATAAATGCAAGTTGATAATATAACCCTGCCATTACATTGGAAAGCATCCACATCATCCCATAACAAAAGGAATATATTATTTTCCAGAAATATTTCCGGACCTCGGGATCCATTCCAAAGCTCATAATTATGATTGACGGAATTAACAAGGTACTATAATTCCATTGTGATGTATGGTAAGACGGTATGTATACATTGGAGACCGACAAACAGATCTTAGTTTTAAAAACTTAGAATGCGAAGCCGTATTAAACGATAAGGGAAAATGCGTTCGGGGAAAGAACGGAAATATGCTTGTCAGCTTTAAAGGCAGAGAGGTAGTTGTTATGGCCAGGCTTCTTCGAAAACTTAAATAGGATTAAAGGATTAGTTAAGGATTTCAGGATGACGTAAATAAATTGATTTATTATCTTAAATTCAAAATCAAATCCAAATCCAAATCCAAATCCAAATCCAAACTCCAAAATCAAAAATCAAAAATTAAACGGGGTTTATGTCATTGAAGACAATTTCACTTCGATTGTTAATCCTGGGCACTCTTGTCATCTGGATTATCAAGTTTGGATTGCGGCCTTTTTATTTTCCTGATGGACCATTTGGTTTTTTTCTTGGCGTTGCACCGAACCTGCTGGGATCTTTCCTTATTCCCTTTGGAGCATTTTGGATCTTTGAGGGACGTGAACATATTATTGCCAGAATATTTAAAATAAATTCTTATACCGATCTTAGGATTGTGTGTATGATGGGATTTGGTTTATTGGTCATCAATGAGTATCTGCAACTCATACCGGTATTCGGAAGAACATTTGATGTGTTTGATATATATTCTTCTGCAACAGGACTATTGGTTTCTTATTTTGTTTTTGGCAAACTTTACTCTCGTGCAATGGCTGTTTGATCAGCTACTATGATCTGCCACAATTTTCCATTGACCTTTTATTTTCCGGAACCATAGTGTGTAATGGCCGCCAACATCGCCAATGGATCTTTTTAAAAACCATTTACCGATTACGAAGAAATTTCCCTTTGCGATTTTGCGAATTTCTAAAATGTCGAATGATAACTTTCCCATTGCAGCAGTATCCGGATACCCGCGCTTGTAATTATCCAATGTTTTTTGCCAACCCCGCGTTACGCCACTTTTTCCAATAAATACAAGTGAATCACTTTTCCAATAGCCTTTCATAAAATCTTGAATGTCGCCGCGGTTCCAGGAAGCAGTTTGTTCATTAAGGATATTCCTGATCTTTTGCTCCTCGGAATTTTGTGCAGTTAATGTAGTTGTACAGAGAATGCAGATTGCTAAAAAGAAAATTTTCATAGAATGTAATTTAAAAAAAATCAGTGGTTGCAATCAGTGGTGTGACAATGTTTTGCATTGCGGCAGTAGCGGAAATTCAATACATGGGCAACAACAATGAAGATGACAGCAGGGATCAACAACCAAATCGCATAATGGAGATATACCTGTTTTAGTATCATTATCCCAAAACCTATTGCAAGCAACAGCAAAGGAAAGCGTCGATGGTGATGTTTTTTAAAACCATGCGTCAGTGAAAACACACCAATTGCAAATGCCACGAGGATCATGATCAATTCGAAGGACTGGTTATCAACGATATTAAGTCCAAAAAGCGGAAGACTTGTTAGAAACAGGGGCAGTACAGCGCAATGAATGGCACAGGCAACAGTTGCAGTGATTACAATTGCATCCCAGTTTATTTTCATTCGCATCAAGTTGGTAAAGTTAAAACATTGCAACTTTGTTGCAAAATGTAAATGGGTGTATCTTTAACTTTACACCATGTCACGAAAAGCTATTTTTTACATTGTTTTCTTTGTATTCCTGGTCGTGGGATTTTATGTGGTTTTGAGTTTTGTTATCCCAGGATTTGGAAAGAAAAGAGTAACACCGATCAGCCAGGTTAAGCCCTTTTCTTTTATCGATCAAAATGGCAAACAGTTTACGCAGGCTCAAACCGATGGAAAAGTGTATGCTGTCGAATATTTTTTCACAACATGCACCGGGATTTGCCCGAAGATGAATAATAACATGAAAAAGGTTTATGAGAAATTCCGCAATGAACCGGCATTCATGATCCTTTCACATACAAGCGATCCTAAAACAGATAGTCCCCAAAGGCTTAAAAATTATGCAGATTCAATAGGTGCCTCAGGAAATTGGATCTTTCTCACTGGCAGAAAGGACAGCTTGTATCAAATGGCGAGGCACAGTTATAAAATTGATGATCCTCAAAATCATTTTGCAAATATTGAAGATGATTTTCTGCACACGCAGTTCTTTGCTGTAGTAAATAAAAAAGGGGAGGTCAAAAAAATTTACGATGGATTAAAAGAGTCTGAAGTGCAAACGATGATCTCTGACATTGAAAATTTACTGAAAGAGTAAAGGATCTACACCAAAGAATTTTTAGATTTATCACATGGAGCAGAGGATAGACAACATATTAAAGCGGAACCAGCTCAGTATAACGGACAGCCGGAAAAAAATTCTTCAGCTTTTTCTAAAACAGGAAGGTGCTTTGGCGCATGCAGACATTGAGCGCCGGGCAGGAGAAAAGTTTGATCGTGTAACGGTTTATCGAACGCTACAAACTTTTGTAGAAAAAGGGATAATTCATACAATTCCAACGACAGAAAACAATGTGCTCTATGCACTTTGTAAAAATGATTGTTCAGAAGGACACCATCACGATAATCACGTCCACTTTGTTTGTACAATGCAGCAGCACCATTTGCCTGGAAGATATAGTTGTCCCGGAAGTTAAATTGCCGCGAGGTTATGCTGCCACGAATATCGAAATGGTGGTAAATGGAATTTGTGACGAATGCCGGGTATAATGTCCAATGTTCAATGTCCAGGAAGACATCACTCATTCCAGTAAATACTACTTAATTTTTGTGTTCAGCCAGCTTGTCTAATTCAGCGTTTACAAATTGCATCAACTCATTAATATACGCTGGGGACAAATCGAACTTGAGGCCTGCAGCTTCATATAATTGAGGTAATGTTTTTGTTCCTCCAAGAGAAAGTGCATTCGTATAATTCTGCAATGCTTTATCCCGGTCTTTTCTGAATTGCATCCATAATCCAATTGCACCAAGTTGCGCAATACCATACTCGATATAATAAAACGGCACTTCGTATAAATGCAATTGTCTTTGCCAAGAATAATTCCTGTAATGCTCGAGACCAGAAACATCAATTGAAGTTGAAGTAAACTCATTCAGGATCTCAGTCCATTTTGTTTTTCTTTCATCAAGTGAATGAGTTGGGTTTTCATAAACCCAGTGCTGGAATTTATCGATCGTTGCTATCCAGGGGAAAATAGTAATGACTCTTTCCAACTGGTGTTCTTTTGCGCGATGCATTTCATCCTTGTCTGAAAAGAATACATCCCAATGATCCATGGTAAGCAGTTCCATCGTCATGCTTGCCACTTCTGCAATCTCCATCGGGTATTCTTTGAAGGCACTCAATTCCAATTCGTGTGCAAGAAAAGAATGTATAGCATGTCCCCCTTCATGAAGCATGGTGGTAACATCATCCATCTGTCCTGCAGCATTCATAAAAATAAATGGTGCACCTGATTCTGCTAGCGGGCAATTGTACCCTCCGGGTGCTTTCCCTTTTCTGCTTTCCAAATCGAGATGCGAGATTTCTTTCATTTTTCTCAGGCAGGCAGCAAAAAAAGGATCCAGGGCATTAAAGCATGCAATTGATTTTTCGAGTAATTCATTCCCGGTTTTAAAAGGATTTAATGGTTGTACACCGGCAGGCTGAGCTTCAATATCCCAGGGACGCAAAGTTTCAACACCCAGTTTTTTTCGCTTACGCTCATAAATTTTATTTACCAGTGGAAGCACGTGCAGTTTAACTGCTTTATGAAATTGAAAAGTATCTTCTTTGGTATAGTCGAATCGCCCCATTTCCACGAATTTGAAATCGCGGAAATTTTCAAATCCTGCATTTTTAGCGATCTGGTCTCTTCGTTCAAGCAATTTTGAAAACAGATCATTCAATGCTTCTTTATCCTGCATCCTTCTCTCGTTGATCTTGCGGTAAACCTCTTCACGCAAATGGCGATCATGATGCTCCAAAAATTTGGCTGCCTGCTGAAGTGTGTATTCTGTTCCATTTACTTCCACGGTCATTTTACCAGAAATAATTCCAAACTGCTGTGCAAGAACACCAGTTTCCGCAAGCAGAGGAACATTCTCGTCGCGGTACAATTCAATATTCTTCCTGATGTTTCTCAGGTATGTGAAATATTTTTCTGATTCTAATTCTTTAAGCGAAGGGGATTCGATTATTTTTTTATTCAACTGGTCAGCAACTGGCTGGATCTTTGGTTGTATCTCAAGAACAAATTTGTTGAATGATTCTTCAAATTGTTTGTTTTCCGTATCGCATGTCATCCTGATCTGTCGCCATGAAAAATCCTCGCTCACGACTGCTTCGAGTTCGCTGATATCACGCAGGAATTGTTCGAGATTTTTTTTACTGTCAATATTTCTATTTATCAGATCAGTGAAGTAAGGCTCTATGCTGTTCCAGTCTGTGATGACCAAATCATGAGGAAGGAAATGCCGTTCAATCTTACGGATATCCGCACTGTAATTCATACGATAGGGTTGTAGAGATTATTTCTTTTTCTTCGCAGCCTTTTTCGGAGCCGCTTTTTTTGCGGCTTTTTTTGCAGGTGCTTTTTTCTCAGCAGGCTTTTTCTCGGCAGCCTTTTTAGCAGCAGGTTTTTTTTCTTCTTTTTTTGGAGCAGGCTTTTCTTCTGCTTTTGGTTTTTCTGCGGCTTTCTTCTCTTTTACAGGCTCACTCTTTGGTTTTTCCTGTTTGGGTTTTGTTTCCTTTACAGGTGGCGGAACTTC
>CAZCKF010000287.1:2155-5098 GCA_964499155.1 uncultured Chitinophagaceae bacterium | reverse complement strand
ACCTGCATCCCATGAATTGACATTCTTGATACCTGCGGCTTCCAGCATTGCCTTTCCTTCACCCATCATGTCCTTTCTCATCTTCAATTCATTTTCTTTCATTTCACAATCAACAGAAAGAACCGGTAATCCCCATTTATCTTTTTTACTCTTGTCAAGTGTAATCTTGTTTTCGTGATATGGAAGCATTTCTGCAAATGCCGTGATCCCCATTCTCCATTTTCCTGGTTCTGTCAGCGCTTCTTTAAATTCAGAACCAATATTCAATTCAGCCACTTCACGTCCCCATCCTTCACGACTCGCGCCGCCCTGGTAACCAAATCCGCGGATATAATCGCGTTTGTCATCTCCAACATTTACGAAGCGTGGTATGTAAACACCATTGGGCCTGCGACCGAAATAATATTTATCATCATAACCTTCAGCATCACCTGAAGCGCCTGCGCGGAAATGATGATCCATCAGGTTGTGTCCAAGTTCGTTGCTGCTACTGCCAAGACCACCAGGCCATACATCATTTGCAGATTGCATCAGCACCCATGCAGAATTCATAGCAGATGCGCAGAGAAAAACAACTTTGGATGTGTAGTCATAGGTTTTATTCGTTTCCGCATCAAGTATCTGAACACCGGTTGCGCGTTTTTTATCCTTGTCGTAATTAATTTTTGTAACGATTGAAAACGGGCGCAGCGTTAAGTTTCCTGTTTTCATTGCAACGGGAAGTGTGGCCGAGTTGGAACTGAAATAACCACCGAATGGACAACCAAGCCAGCATTTATTCCGGTATTGACAATTTGTTCTGTTTTGTTCAGGTTTAGGCTGCGTAATATTTGCAACGCGACCGATGATCATGTGACGCGTTCCTTTGTAATGATCTTTCAATCTTGCTGCAACATCTTTCTCTACGCAATTCAATTCCATTGGAGGAAGAAAATTTCCATCAGGCAATTGTGGCAGTCCTTCTTTTGATCCGCTGATACCCGCAAAACCTTCAACGTAATCATACCATGGCGCAATGTCATTGTAACGGATCGGCCAATCGATCGCCCATCCATCTTTTGCATTTGCTTCAAAATCCATTGGACTCAAACGATAACTCTGTCTACCCCACATTAGCGAGCGTCCACCCACATGATATCCACGAAACCAGTCAAAGCGTTTCACTTCTGTATAGGGAGATTCTGAATCCTTCACCCAGAAATCAAGATTTGTTTCATTCAGCGGGTAATCTCTTTTCAATACAGGATATTCCTCGATCATTTTTTGTGTGCGACCACCACGATGGGGAAATTCCCAAGTATGCTTGTTTGCATTCACGTAATCTTTAATGTGCTCAACGTTTCGTCCACGTTCAAGCAACAATACTTTTAATCCTTTTTCAGTCAGTTCCTTTGCAGCCCATCCGCCACTGATCCCCGAACCGACAACGATTGCGTCATAATGATTCTCTGCCATGAATAGTATTTAAGATTTTAGATTTTAGATTTATGATTTCTCTTACATCGCACATTCATTATTTTTTGAAAAGCGTGATCAATGCCTCCAACAGCCAACAGCCAACAGCCAAAAGCCAACAGCACTCTCTCACACATCACACAATTTCACCGCCTTCTTCAACGAAGCAACTTTATCGGTTGCAACCGGGATGAATTCCTGAGCAACATATCCTTTGTACCCCGTTTCGAGAATTGCTCGCATAATTGCCGGGTAAAACAATTCCTGCGTTTCATCAATCTCATGTCTTCCAGGAACACCTGCTGTATGATAATGCGCGAAATATTTGTGATCGTTTTTAATTGTTCTTATCACATCGCCTTCATTGATCTGCATGTGATAGATGTCGTACAATAATTTGAGATTTTCTGATCCGACACGTTTGCACAGTTCAACACCCCAGGCAGATTTATCTGCCATATAATCTTTGTGATCAACTTTACTATTAAATAATTCAAGTTGAATGATAACACCGGTCTTTTCAGCCTGGCTCATAATTTTTTTGAGGCCTGCCGTTGCATTTTTCAGACCTGTTTCATCATCCATACCTCTTCTGTTACCAGCAAAACAAATCAGGTTTTTATATCCTGCTTTTGAAACCAGGTCAATGTGCTCAGTATAATTTTTTATTAGTGTATCGTGAAACTGAGGATGAATCCATCCGTCAACGAGATTGATCTCCGCCCCGTTGCACATCGAGGAATCAACGCCATGTGATTTGAGTATGTGCCATTCTTTTGGACCGACAAGATCAATGGCACTGAACCCGATCTTTTTTACAACCTTGCACAATTCATCAAGTGAAAGCTGGCTGAAAGTCCATCGACAGACTGAATGATTGATATTGCCCTTCAATTTTTTATTTGGTTCGGGATCTTCAGAAGCCATAGAAGTTACAGGAAGTACACCAACTGCAAGCGAAGTGGCTGCGAGTTGTTTCAGCACGTTACGTCGGTTGATTTGATTGTTCATGTGGCGAGCGGATTTCAATTTACGAAAGAATTGGTTCTGCATTTTGCAATTACACAGACGGCTTAACATGAGGTGAAGCTTTCTGTGCATATCTTTTTCGAAGGAAGTAAATGATTGTAAAAACAACGACCAGCACTGCAGGCATGATCGCTACTTTTAAAAATGTCTCTGACCCCGCGATTGCACTGGCTTTGATATCATCCACGCCAGTGGTAAGCGCTTCAGCCTTTGAATTGTCAAACCATCTTCCCATCATTGGCAGAATGAGAGCCGTTGAGAACATACCTGCACCTCCCATGAGTGACAATCCCAACGCACCCGTTTTTGGCAAATACTCAGATACAAAACCGAGCATGGTTGGCCAGAAGAAACAAATACCAACAGCAAAGACGAATGCTGCTCCAAATGCCGCCCAACCTGATGCCATGCTGAGTAATATCAATCCGATCAATGCAAAAAGGGACGAAAAGATCAGCA
>CAZCKF010000287.1:0-2145 GCA_964499155.1 uncultured Chitinophagaceae bacterium | reverse complement strand
ATTCCGTTTGGATTCAGCTTATGAACGACAGGACCCGCAAAAGAACGACCCACTGCCATTATTCCATTTATAAATACCAGGACTAGAATACCTGACACACCAGCTCCTTTTAACAAGGCCTCTATCCACTGGTTGGTTCCCAGTTCTGTTGCTGCTGTAAGAAACATACAGGCGAGCATGATAAGAAACAGAGGATTAAGACATGCCGCAAACATTTGCTGAGTTGTGATCCCACTTGTTACACGTTCAGTTTGCGGAAAAGTTTTTCCAAAAAACATGAACCCGTAAATGATGGCTGGAATAAATAATAACCCGATCAGAATTCTCCAGTCAAGCTGAAGTTGTGTAACCACAAGGTAGGCAATCAATCCCCCGATCACGATCCCACCCGGAAACCACACGTGAAACCTGTTGAGCATTGTCGTTTTGTTATCCGGATAAAGTGAAACCACAAGTGGATTACATGCCGCTTCTACAAATCCATTTCCAATTCCAATACACAATGTTCCGATAAACAGCATGGTAGCATCCTTTGCAACGAGGTAAATGATTGCACCACTTATGTGACCCAGGAATGCAAAAACAAGAAGTCTTTTCATTCCCAATACGTCGCAGAGTGGACCACCAATGATCATTGCAAGAGTAAACCCCCAGAATGCAGGACTAAAAATCCACCCCAGTTGTTCTTTTGTAAGATTATATTCTGTTCCCCAAATGCCTTCCAATGCAGCGCGAAAGGCGAAGGTCATGGAAGTCACGATGAGAGCAATACAGCTTGCAAGAAAAAGCTGTTTCCTCTGAATGGCTTGCATAAGCAATAGTTAGTTTGGAAAAATAATTTGCAAAAACTAAATGTACTATTTTTAAAAACACATTTCACAGCAAGCAAATATTCAACAGGTTATGCACAACAAGCTAAGACTGGGCATGATTGGCGGAGGACGCGGCGCCTTTATTGGCGCAGTTCACCGAATTGCGGCGAGGATTGATGGAGAATACGAATTGGTATGCGGAAGCTTCAGCAGTGATGCAGAAAAATCCAGGCAGAGCGGGAAAGACCTGGGCATTGATGCAGCGAGGTCGTATGCATCGTACAAAGAAATGTTTGATAAGGAAAAAACCTTAGATGAAAATACGCGCATGCAGGTTGTCAGTATTGTAACACCAAATCATGTTCATTTCGAGCCTGCAAAACTTGCTCTTGAAAATGGTTTTCATGTTGTACTTGACAAGCCAATGACCTTCGACCTGAAAGAAGCAAAAGAACTTCAAAAGATTGCTGCGAAATCCAATCGCAGGTTTTGCCTTACGCATACTTACACGGGTTACCCGATGGTTAAAGAAGCGAGGCAACAGGTTTTGTCAGGAAAGTTTGGCAAGATCAGGAAAGTATATGTTGAATACCCGCAGGGATGGCTAAGCAAATTCCTGGAGAGTGGAGACAACAAGCAGGCTGCCTGGAGAACAGATCCATCTAAAAGTGGAATCGCGGGAGCAATCGGGGATATTGGAACACATGCGTTCAATCTTGCTGAATACGTTAGCGGTTTGAAAGTGAAAAAAGTTTGTGCTCATATTAATATAGTAGTGGAGGGAAGAAAACTTGACGATGATGGAACTGTGCTGATGGAATTTGACAATGGAGCAACAGGTGTTCTTGTTTCAACGCAGGTTGCTGCAGGTGAAGAAAACAATGTGAAGGTGAGAGTATATGGTGAAAATGGTGGCATTGTGTGGCAGCAGGAAGACTGCAACTCACTTCTTATTAAATGGCTTGATAAACCCGCCGAAGTAATGCGTGCCGGAACAGGTTATCTGGGAAGTTTTGCAAAACACAACACGCGCACTCCATCAGGTCACCCTGAAGGATATTTGGAAGCATTTGCCAATCATTACCGCAATATTGCTTTGTGTATCCGTGCAGAATCGAATGGTAAAAAACCAGAAAAAGAGTGGGAGGACTATCCGGGAATTGAAGATGGTGTTCGCGGCATGGCGTTCATTGAGACGGTGATTGCGTCGGGAAAATCAACCCAGAAGTGGATAGATCTTTCTGTTTAGTTAAAGCATTTGGCTGTTAGCATAAAATCAGTGCTATAAATTCAAAAATATCCAGGCTAACGAGAAACAAGAAACCAGAAACCA
>CAZCKF010000286.1:0-5099 GCA_964499155.1 uncultured Chitinophagaceae bacterium | reverse complement strand
CACGGATTTTTTGGATTAAGCTAGGATTGCACAGATAGATGAGCATCTATTTTCTTCGTTAGATTCTTATGTGTCTCCAATAGCCAACAGCTAAAAACTAACAGCTATTACTCCAATAAAAGAAACCTTTTCTTATTTAGAGGCAGGCTTTTGCCCAGGTTTCGGATGTCCGCCATCCTCGGGTTTCTTACAATTTTTAGGCAGTCGATCGTAAGCATTCGGAGTGGCTAAAACATCATCAGCATCATAGCCTGCATTTGCAATGGCCGTTTTGATTTGCTCGATGTCTGTGCGATCGGTGAGATATTTTACGGTGGTTTCTTTTCTGCGCCAGTTGACCATTACATAGGTTACACCCTCATAGCGTTTCAGGTTGTTTTCAATCCTGATCTTGCAATCATCACAACCCACTGTGGGTGTTTTGATCTTTGCAGTGAGAGAAGCTTTCTGTAACTGGGCAGAAGCAGTAAATCCTGCGCCAATCATTAACAGGGTAATAAAAAGGGATTTCATGGTTTGAAATTAACTATTCAATTTCCAGTTTGCAGGGTCATCCCGCCATTTTAACAAAATTTGAAGCTGTCCCTCAGGTATAAGTCCCTTTTCCTGAGCCAAATCAAGAAGCGTGGGATAATTAGTTAATGAAGAATAGGTCACAGATGCGCTTTTAAACGTTTCTGCAGCCACTGGAAAATCATAGGTGAAAATGGACACCATTCCTGAAACGTTCAATCCTGCAGCCCTTAAAACATCCACCACCTGCATGCTGCTCTTTCCGGTGGATACAAGATCTTCTATAACCACGGTTTTTTTTCCGGCCTCATAAAATCCTTCGATCTGGTTACCCAATCCATGTTCTTTAGGTTTCGGTCGAACATATACGTAAGGAAGCTTCAATTGATCAGCCACCATCGCACCCCATGCAATACCTGCCGTAGCAACGCCTGCAATGAGTTCGGCATCAGGATATTTTTCAAACACTACATTGCACAATTCGGATTTGATGAAGTCACGAATGAAGGGAAATGAAAGTACACGCCTGTTGTCACAATAAATAGGACTTTTCCATCCGCTTGCCCAGGTAAACGGATGATCAGGACTCAATTTCACAGCCTGTACCTGCAACAGTTTTTCTGCAACGATCTTTGCATCAGTCATGCGGCAAATTTGAACGGAGAAACCCGAAATCGAAAATTTATTTATGTACGTTAAGATCTATTTCAACAACAAACCTCTTTATCTCTGTGATGAAACCGATAAACATATTGAAGAATTGTTGCATCACGACGATACCATGTTCATTGATGAATTTGACGCGCACACCGTTCGCACAATGATTTTCGAAATGGAACAACCGCAGGTTCATGCCGGAGTTTTCAAGCACCACGATCTTGAAGAACTAAAAAAAGCTGTTTTTAAAAAGTTCCAACTGATCAGGGCAGGTGGAGGCGTTGTTGAAAATGATGAAAAAGAATTGCTGATGATATTCAGAAAAGGAAAATGGGATCTGCCAAAGGGGAAACTTGATGCAGGTGAAAAAATTGAAGATTGTGCCGTGAGAGAAATAAAAGAAGAAACTGGTTTGAAAACCGTACAGTTGAAAGAACTATTGCTTACAACCTATCACACCTATCATGAAGGAACACGCTCATACCTGAAAGAAACTTCATGGTACAAAATGCATGCCCCTGGTAAGCAGGAAATAAAAGCACAAACCGAAGAACAGATCACGGATATAAAATGGGTAAATAAAAAGGAGTTGGATAAATACCTGAGAGAAACTTTTGTATTGATCAGAGATGTTATAGAGAAAAATCAGGAACGATAGAAGCCTGCTTCACACAAGGCCTCTTTTAGTAAACACGGATTTGTTGGATTAAGCTAGGATTTCACGGATAGATGAGCATCTATTTTCTTCGTAAGATTCTTAGTTGTCTCCAAAAGCCAACAGCCAAAAGCTAACAGCTACTTCACCTAAGAGGATCTTTTATTAAACACGGATTAATAAGATTAAACTAGGATTTCACGGATAGATGAGCATCTATTTTCTTCGTAAGATTCTTAGTTGTCTCCAAAAGCCAACAGCCAAAAGCTAACAGCTACTTCACCTAAGAGGATCTTTTATTAAACACGGATTAATAAGATTAAACTAGGATTTCACGGATAGATGAGCATCTATTTTCTTCATAAGATTCTAAGTTGTCTCCAAAAGCCAACAGCTAAAAGCTAACAGCTTTTTCAATTAGGATGCTACTCGAAACGCTCACAGCTCAATCTTCAGAGCAAAACTTATTTCTTAGGTAATATGGCCACCGTCAGCCTGCTCACACAAATCAATTTTTCTCTTTCATCGTGAATCTTGATATCCCAAACATGTGTGCTTGATCCAAGGTGCAATGAACGTGCAGTTCCCATTACAAAACCGCCTCGTGCACTTCGAATATGATTTGCATTGATTTCAATTCCAACACAAATAAATTTCTCCTGGTCAATGACCAATGCACTTGCTACACTGCCGAGTGTTTCGGCAAGCACACATGATGCACCACCATGTAATAATCCGTATGGCTGATTTGTTCTGTGATCTACAGGCATGCGCGCTTTCACAAAATCATCACCGATTTCTGTCCATTCAATACCGATAAATTCGGCCATTGTATTTTTTCCAAGAGACTGCAGGTACGGGAGGTCTGCTTTTTTGAACCAGATCATCGAGGGAAACTTTTTATAACGGCTTCGGGTAAAAAAGGGCTGGCATCTCCCCCATTGCGAATGATGTCGCGCACAATTGTCGATGCGACTGAAGTATATTTTGGTTCACCCGTTAGGAAGATTGTTTCAATGTCTTTATCAAGTGCGCGGTTTGCATCAGCGATCGTCTTTTCATATTCGAAATCACTCACGTATCGGATACCCCGTAAAATAAATTTGGCACCAACCTTCCTGCAAAAATTCACAGTTAATCCTTCATAAATTTCACCAGTGACCTTCGGTTCATTCAAATAGATCTCATTGATCCATTTCAATCGCTGCTCCGGAGAAAACATGGGTCCTTTTGATGTATTGATCCCAATGCCCACAATAATTTTATCAAACAGTGGCAAAGCACGATCGATGATGTCAACATGACCAAGTGTAACTGGATCAAATGTGCCTGGAAAAAGACAGACTCGCAATTTTTGGTTTTTGATTTTTGATTTTTGATCTTCTTAAAATCGAAATATCACTATTGTTTGAAAACTAAAATAAAACGGAAGAACAGAATTAAATAAAATTCCAGATTCATTTTTGCAGGTGTTCAAAGCACTCCATCAACTCGCAGCCCTTGCATCTCGAAGTCAATGCTCGCAGCTCACATTAATTGTTCCTCTCCGAAAGCAAATACAACACAGCCATCCTCACTGCCACTCCATTCTCCACCTGTTGCAAAATAATTGATTGCCTGCTGTCGGCCACGTCACTGTCGAGTTCCACTCCCCTGTTGATTGGTCCGGGGTGCATGATCACAATATCTTTATTTAGACTATCAAGCAATCTCCTGTTCAATCCATACACCAGATTGTACTCGCGCAAAGATGAAAATAAAACCTGGTTTTGCCTCTCCAGTTGAATGCGCAATACACTTGCAACATCGCACCATTCAAGTGCTTTTCGCAAATTGTATTCAACAGGCACATTAAATGCTTCGTTGATGTGTTTTGGGATAAGCGTTGGCGGTCCGCAAACCATCACCTCCGCTCCCATTTTTTTCAACAGTTGGATATTACTTTGCGCAACGCGACTATGCATTATATCTCCAATGATGGCAACTTTAACACCTTCAAGTTTTCCCATTTTTTCTCGAATCGAAAATGCATCCAGCAATGCCTGAGTTGGATGTTCATTGATACCATCTCCCGCATTTATGATAGCTGCAGGAATATGTTTGGCAAGAAAGTGAGGAGCTCCACTCGCACTGTGTCGCATTACAACCATATCCACCTTCATCGATAAAATATTGTTCACCGTATCAAGCAGGCTTTCACCTTTTGATACAGAAGATCCTGATGATGAAAAATTGATCACATCAGCAGACAGTCTCTTCTCAGCAAGTTCAAATGAGATACGCGTACGTGTTGAATTTTCAAAAAACAGGTTGACGATCGTAATATCCCTCAGTGATGGAACCTTCTTAATGGGTCGTTGTAAAACTTCTTTGAATTGCGTTGCTGTATCTAATATGAGAGAGATGTCAGATGCCTGCAGGTCGCGAATGCCGAGCAGGTGTTTTGTTGATAGCTGCATTACAAGCCGCTAAAGTAATGATTTTGGAGTTTGGATTTTGGATTTTGGATTGGGTACTCCTGTTAGGGGTCTTTTTCTATCGATTTGGCAAGGATTGAAAAATTCTTTGTGTAATCGTATAATCTGAAAATGGAGAATGAATCAACTTTTAATAATCCTGGATTCACATACTTTTATGCAATGAAACCGGTGCTATCAGAAAATAATCTTTCAATTACAATTAAGCGATTAGCACACCAGGTTTTGGAAAATCATGCTGATCTCTCAGATACGGTGCTGATTGGAATTCAACCTCGGGGAGTATTCCTATCAGATAAAATCGTTGATGAAATCAAACAAATACTTCCTTCAGAAAAAGTAGTATATGGAAAACTGGATATCACCTTTTATCGTGATGATATCAGGAAGGAACTGCATGTACCCAACAAAACTGAAATACCATTTTCCATCGAGGATAAGAATGTTATTTTAATTGATGATGTGTTATACACGGGCCGAACAATTCGAGCTGCGCTTGATGCGCTGATCGATTTTGGTCGCCCCAAAAAAGTTGAACTCTGTGTACTCATCGATCGTCGCTTCAGCCGACAACTTCCCATCCAGGCTGATTATGTAGGCAAATCAATTGATTCTATTGTAACGCAGAAGGTAAAGGTGGAGTGGGATAAGCATGCGGTGATGTTGTATTGAGCTGCGAGCTGCGAGCTTTGAGCCACGAGCGCTGCGAGTGGATTGAAGCTTTGAGTACCACCCTGATTGAGGAAAAGCTGTTAGCTGTTGGCTATTGGAGACATCTAAGAAACTTACGAAGAAAT
>CAZCKF010000285.1:0-5113 GCA_964499155.1 uncultured Chitinophagaceae bacterium | reverse complement strand
AGCAGGAAAAGATTACAAATTAAAGATCAGGAAAGTTTATACCCAGGTAAATAATGGTCGCTTCCAGGTTGACATGGAATTTGTTGACCAGGTGCCTGCAGGAATTCGTCGCGGACAAACATTGCAGGTGAGATTATCGCTCAGTGACGAAACGCAGGCCGTATTGCTTCCGAAAGGTGGATTTTATCAGCAAACAGGAGGCAACTGGATTTTTGTAGTTAATGAAAGTGGTACGGCTGCATATAAAATGGATGTGCAGCTTGGCAGACAGAATCCAAATTATTACGAAGTGCTTGGCGGTTTAAAACCCGGAGATAAAGTGGTGACGTCGAGTTATGAGAATTACGGCAATATGGAACAACTCGTTCTGAATAAATAACAACATTAAAGTATAGCCATGAAAAAAACAACCTGTTACCTGATGATTGCGACCCTGCTAGCAGGCGTGATCATTACCCAACACAGTGCGAATGCTTGTGAACCTGTAAAAAAGGAAGTGGTTAAGAAAAAGGTTCAGGTCACTAATGTTAATTATTCTCCTTTTACACAACTACTAACAATTTAATTATAAACAACCAACATGATCAAGATCTCCGAACTGGAAAAGACCTACCGAACCGAGGAAGTTGAGACGGTAGCATTAAACAAATTGAACATCGAAGTAAAAGATGGTGAATTCGTTGCTGTAATGGGACCATCAGGTTGTGGTAAATCCACGCTCCTTAATATTCTTGGAATGCTCGATGACCCTGATGACGGCAGCTACAAATTCAATGGAATTGAAGTTGCAAAATTTAACGAACGCAAACGTGCTGACCTGAGAAAAAGAAACATCGGTTTTGTTTTCCAGAGTTTTAACCTCATCGATGAGCTTACAGTTTTTGAAAATGTTGAATTGCCTTTGATCTATACCGGAGTAAAAGGTGCTGAAAGAAAAAAGCGTGTGGAAGAAGTTCTTGATAAAATGCAGATCATGCACAGGCGCAATCACTACCCTCAGCAATTATCGGGTGGTCAGCAACAACGTGTTGCAGTTGCGAGAGCAGTTGTAAATAATCCAAAACTTATACTCGCGGATGAACCTACAGGAAACCTTGATTCATCAAATGGTAATGAAGTAATGCAATTACTTACCGATCTGAATGAACAGGGAACCACCATCGTAATGGTTACACACTCCGAGCACGACGCACGTTACAGTCACCGTATAATCAGGATGCTCGATGGTCAGACCGTTACTGAGAACATACTGGTTTAATTGTACCCTTTCACCCAGCCAAACCATCATCCATGGTATATAATTATCTGAAGATTGCTGTACGGAATCTTTTGAAATATAAATTCATTTCGTTCATTAATCTGTTCGGTCTTACTGTCGGTCTCACATCATGCATATTGATTTGTCTTTTCATTGTACATGAGTTGAGCTATGACAAACATCACAAGGAACCATCAGATATTTATCGCGTTACCAGGAGTTTTAATAATCCGGAGACCGGGGAATTGGCGCTCAATCTCTCCACTGTCGCACCACCATTTGGGCCGTTGCTAAAAAATGACTTTGGCGAGATTGAAGACATTACACGTACCCTTCGAAATGGAACAACCGCATTCAGGTACGAGGACAAAATGTTTAATGAACAAGAGGTTTATTATGCAGATGAAAGGTTCCATCATTTTTTCACCATCAATGTATTAAAAGGAAATATGGACAAGGCGCTTACTGAGCCTTTTTCCATCATGATGACAGACAAAATGGCTAAAAAATATTTTGGTGATGAAGAGCCAATGAACAAAATGATTCGCCTGAGCAATCAGTTCAATCTGAAAGTAACCGGTATTTATAAACCATTTTCATCCAACACACATTTCCATCCTGATTTTCTGATTTCGTTCAACACACTAAAAGATACTGCGATCTACGGTGAAGAAAATTTGAGAACGAATTGGGGCAACAACTCCTTCTTTACCTATATCCGGCTTCCGAAACATTATGTTGTTGAAAACATGAAAACCCGGTTTCCTGCATTTTTGAACAAACACATGGCTGGTGAAGGCGGGGCTTTTACTCCATCTCAATGGACGGCATTGGGACTGCAAAAACTTACTGATATTCATTTGCGCTCACATACAGATTACGAAGCAGAGGAAAATGGTGATATCAAAAGGGTGTATATATTTTCTGCCATTGCACTCTTCATCTTGCTGATCGCTTGTATTAATTATATGAACCTCTCCACTGCTCGTTCTGCACTTCGTGCACGCGAGATCGGAGTAAGAAAAGTAGTTGGTGCCGAGCGACGCGAGATTATATTTCAGTTCCTTAGTGAATCTGTTCTTGTTTCCTGGCTTGCCATGTTTTTAGCATTTTTTCTTTCCTGGGCACTTGTGCCGGCACTGAATAAAATTTCAGGACAGGATCTTTCCATAACAACCATACTTCGCCCGGATATTTTAATTCCACTTGCAGTCGTTCCTTTTGTTGTTGGATTGCTTTCCGGAATTTATCCTGCTGTATTCATGTCTTCTTTCCAACCTATTAAAGTTTTGAAAGGGTTGGTGAAAGTGAGAGGTAACAATATTTCATTCCGCAAAGTGTTGGTGACTGCACAATTCGCCATCTCCATCATACTCATTATTGCCACTGCGATTGTATTCAAACAAATGAATTACATGCAGAATAAATCATTGGGCTTTGATCGCGATCACGTTGTAACACTTCCCTACATTAATGCACTTACTGATCAATACCAGGCCTTCAGGAATGAATTGCTGACAAACAACAATATTAAAAATGTTGCAAGGTCCTCACGTATTCCCACAGGCAGATTACTTGATGCAATGGGCTCGCGAATTCTCAGAGGAGATACAATGGCACCGGCTCCGGGCGTGAAATTTATTACCGCTGATCATGATTTTACATCGACATATGGTGTGAAACTGGTGGCAGGCCGAAGTTTTTCAAGAGATTTTTCTACAGATACTGCTTCATTCCTGATCAATGAATCAGCTGCGAAAATTCTTGGTTTCAAAACCAATGATGCTGCTATTGGTGCTGATTTCGGATATGGTTCACAAACAGGAAAAATAATCGGTGTGTTCAATGACTTCCACTTTGAATCCATGCACCAGGAAATTGTTCCCCTGCTATTCCTATTTCCGAGGAATCAGAATAATTATGGCAGGATATCAATCAAGGTTTCTGGTACAAACATTCCAACTGCAATGAGTCACATTGAAAAGACATGGAAAAAATTTTTACCTGAAACGCCTTATGAATTCACTTTTCTTGATGAAAATTATGATCGCCTCTACCAGGCTGAAACAAGAGAAAGAACAATTTTTACCATATTCGCATGCATTGCCATTTTCATTGCATGTCTGGGATTACTCGGTCTTTCTGCATTCGCGATCTCACAACGCATTAAAGAAATTGGAATCAGAAAAGTTCTGGGTGCTGATGTAAGCACCATTGTTTCATTGTTATCAAAAGAATTTCTCATGCTGGTTGTAATAGCCGCAGTCATTGCATTCCCAATTGCCTGGTATGCCATGAACAAATGGCTCGAGGATTTTGCGTACAGGATAAATATACCATGGTGGATTTTCATTGCTGCGGGAGTCATTGCTGCCCTGATCGCATGGGTTACTGTTAGTTCCCAGGCTATACGCGCAGCCCTGTCTAATCCAGTTAAAAGTTTGAGAACCGAATAGGGTTGTAAAAGAATGGAGAGAGAAAGAATAAAGGTCCTTTAAAATTGAAACTGCAATATTGAAATATTTGTTATCGACATTTCAAATTTTGAAATCGAATAGTTAGCCTCTTTCGACAAGTTAGAATCCATTTCGAAGAAACCCGAAACCAGTAACAAAAAACACCCGCGTATGTATTTCAAGACTGCGTTCAGAAATTTGTGGAGATATAAGAATTTTACTTTTATCAATATTGCAGGACTGGGCGTGGGCATTGCCGTCTGCCTGTTGATCTTCCTGGTCATTCAATTTGAATTGAGTTTTGACCAACATCATAAAAACAAGGACAGGATTTACAGAATACTAACTCAATTCAACGGTCCTGAAGGTACAAGTCATAGTGCTGGTGTTCCCTATCCATTACCAACTGCTTTTAAAAATGATTTCCCCGATATAGTTTCAACCCCTGTAATTGCACCGGGCGATGACCAGATCATTGTATTGAATGAGTCAGGAAATCCTGTGAAGAAATTCCGGGAGGAAACTGGTTTGTTTTTTTCGACACCTGAGTTGTTTACCATTTTTGATTTTAAAGTACTTTCCGGAAACATCAAAACACTTGGAGAACCGAATACTGCATTTCTCTCGAAAGAAACAGCCGAACGTTATTATGATTCATGGCAGAGTGCCATCGGTAAGACATTCAAAAGAAACAACGACCAGGTATATAAAATCACGGGAATCATTGAAAACCCGCCAGTGACAAGTGATCTGCAGGTAAAAATCATTGCATCATATATTACACGGAAGAATTTTGTCAACAATACTGATTGGAGAACGGTCAGCAGTAATCACGGAGTTTACGTATTGCTTCCCGAAAACAGGACACCGGAAAAATTAAATACAGATCTTGTTGCATTTACAAAAAAGTACAAAACCGGTGAAGAGCAAAAAAATATCCAGGTTTTGCAAGCGCTGAATGAAGTGCATTACGATGAAGAAACAGGTAATTTTCTTCAGCGAACCATTTCCAAAACACTGATCAGTACACTATGGCTGATTGCCATATTTATCCTTGTTATCGCCTGCGTGAATTTTGTTAACCTGTCAACTGCGCAGGCTATCAACCGCGCGAAAGAAATTGGTGTTAGAAAAGTACTTGGAAGCAACCGAAATCAACTACAACTGCATTTCTTCAGTGAGACTGCACTTCTCACATTTGCAGCAACACTGCTGGCCATAATTATTGCAGCAGTATCCATGAAAGGTGTTGCAGCTATCCTGGAATTGCCTCTAAAATTTTCCCTTTTTTCAGATCTGAGAATTATTCTTTTCCTCCTGGCCACTTTTGTAGCTGTTGTATTGCTCGCAGGTTTTTATCCAGCTATTGTGATGTCACGGTTCAATCCCATTACAGCAC
>CAZCKF010000284.1:808-5119 GCA_964499155.1 uncultured Chitinophagaceae bacterium | reverse complement strand
AATTTCAGTTTTTGCAGATTTTTATTCTCCTGTAGCCTAAATATTACTTATACAATCCTCTAATCCTTAACGAATCCTGTAATCCTGTATCAATCCTGCAATCCTTTACAAATCCTATAATCCTGTCATAATTTAGATTTCATGAGACTACCAATT
Organism: uncultured Chitinophagaceae bacterium; assembly: GCA_964499155.1. Lineage (GTDB taxonomy): Bacteria > Bacteroidota > Bacteroidia > Chitinophagales > Chitinophagaceae > CAZCKF01. The sequence continues at coordinate 4,963 of CAZCKF010000284.1, read as the reverse complement.
CTGTTACTGCTGCTTTTCACTTCAGCATTATCATTCTCTCAAACAAAACAAGATACGGTTCGCATGATTGATCAGTCATTGCGTTTGCTGGATCTTCAGTTTACAGACAGTGAAATAGACTCAATGATCCGCGGGGTGAACCAGCTTACTTCAGTTTACAAGACCATGCACAGGAATTATCCTAAAAATGATATTCCTAATCCCCTTGCGTTTAATCCCCGACCGATCGGTTTTGTTGTTAACACCAAACAAAAACCCATTTCATGGCCGGCAGAAAAAGCTGTAATGCCGGCAAATAAAAACGACCTTGCCTTTTATTCCATCCCACAACTTGCTGCACTTATAAAAAGCCGGAAGATAACATCCACGGAACTGACTCAATTTTTTCTTGATCGGCTTAAAAAATGGGGTGATACATTGGAATGTGTGATTACACTAACGGAAGACATTGCATTGCAACAGGCAAAACAGGCAGACCAGGAAATTGCACAGAAAAAATATCGTGGCATTCTTCATGGAATTCCTTACGGGCTTAAAGATTTATTTGCGGTAAAGGGAACAAAAACAACATGGGGAACCACACCTTATAAAGACCAGGTGATTGACGATGATGCATATGTATACCAGAAATTGCGTGATGCTGGTGCTGTTCTTTGCGCGAAACTTTCTCTTGGATCCCTTGCATATGACAACAGGTGGTTCGCTGGTTTTACGCGTAATCCGTGGAATTTAAACCAGGGATCAAGTGGTTCTTCTGCCGGTTCGGCTGCTGCAACATCTGCTGGTTTGCTTCCATTCGCGATCGGTACCGAAACCTGGGGCTCGATCATTTCACCATCCACACGGTGTGGTGTAACCGGTTTAAGACCAACTTTTGGAACAGTAAGTCGCTTCGGGGGAATGGTCCTTTGCTGGAGCCTTGATAAAATTGGTCCGATCACGCGCAGTGCAGAAGATGCAGCCATTGTATTTTCGGTTATACATGGTACTGATGGAAAAGACCAGGGTGCAGTAGATGCAGCATTCAATTACAATCGCATTGTTGATTTTAAAAAACTGCGCATTGCTTATGCAGAGAATTATTTTCGCCGCCTGCCAAAAGAAGCGAATGAATGGAAGGTTCTCGATGTGTACAGGAATATGGGAGCAAATGTGCAACCAGTCATTTTTCCTGACTCTGCAATCTATCCTTATGACATGATGAACATTGTGCTTAACAGTGAAGCGGCTGCAGCATTTGATGAATTAACCAGAACCAATCGCGATGATCTGATCGAACGCCAGGACAGGAATTTTTGGCCAAACATTTTCAGGACTGGCAGGCTCGTTCCTGCAGTGGAATATATCAATACCAATCGTTATCGATATATACTGGGAAGAGATGTCAATGCATTTATGCAAAACTGGGATGTCATTATTGTACCAACTTTTGGCGGCAACCAACTGGCGATTACCAACCTTACCGGAAATCCTGCGATTTGTTTTCCAATTGGTTTTAGCAGGAACAATGCACCACAATCAATCACGCTTGTCGGAAATTTATACGACGAGGCTACGATTGTTGCCGTTGCAAAAGCTTTCCAGGATAAAACAGACCATCATCACAAACACCCCGAAAAATTTCTTAAATAATGATGCGCATTTTAGTTGTCTTTCTATTTCTATCCTTTACTTGTAAATCACGATTAGAGCGTGTTGACTATATCATTTATAACGCAGTTATCTATACTGTTGATTCTAAATTTTCAGTGCACGAAGTTTTGGTTGTGAAAGATGGTAAGATTGTCGCAACTGGTGATAAGTCACTAATGGATAAATATGTAACTGACTCACTTTTTGATGCAGCAGGACATGCTATTTTTCCGGGATTCATTGATGCACATGCCCATTTAAAAGGTTATGGACAATCATTATCTCGAGTGGATTTAGTTGGAACAAACAGTTGGCAGGAAGTGGTTGATAAAACAATTGCATTCGGAAAAATTAATCCAGGAGGATGGGTGCTTGGAAGAGGGTGGGATCAAAATGATTGGGCTGTAAAACAATTTCCAGATAAGGATGCACTGGATGCTGCGTTTCCAGACAGACCAGTATTGCTGACCCGTGTTGATGGACATGCAGCGATCGCCAATAGCGCAGCGTTGCGGCTCGCGGGAATTACATCTTCAACTAAACTCACAGGCGGAGATGTGATTTTGAAAAATGGACAACCAACTGGGGTACTGATTGACAATGCAATTGGCCTTGTATCAATGAAAATTCCGAATGCGACAATTGCCGAACAATCCAGGCAATTCATACTTGCAGCCAAAAATTGTTTTGCGGTTGGATTAACAACAGTTGTTGACTGTGGGCTTGGTTACAGGGATGTTGAATTACTTGACAGCATTCAAAAGTCTGGTGATTTTCTTCTGCGCATGTATGTAATGCTGAGTGACAATAAAAAAAATTATGAATACTTATTTTCAAATGGAATTATAAAAACAGACAGGCTGCATGTGCGTTCATTCAAATTATATGGAGATGGTGCTCTGGGTTCACGTGGTGCATGTCTCCTGCAGCCTTACGCTGATCAACCTGGACACTATGGCTTTTTATTAAGCAATGCAGCTCATTTTGATTCAGTCGCTTCACTCCTTGCAGCAAAAAAATTCCAGATGTGCACACATGCCATTGGAGATTCAGCCAATCGAATCCTGTTGAATATTTATGGAAAATATTTGAAAGGAAAAAATGACCTCCGTTGGCGAATAGAGCATGCACAGGTGGTTAATCAAAATGATTTTGAATTGTTTGGCAAGTACAGCATCATCCCATCTGTCCAACCAACGCATGCAACATCTGATATGTATTGGGCTGGTGACAGGTTAGGACCAGAAAGAGTAAAAGGTGCGTATGCATTCAAACAATTGATGCAGCAAAACGGTTGGATACCATTGGGAACTGATTTTCCTGTAGAAGACATATCTCCATTTAAAACATTTTTTGCATCTGTGATAAGAAAAGATGATAAAGGTTTTCCATCAAATGGTTTTCAATCGGAAAATAAACTCAGTCGGGAAGAAACAATTCGTGGTATGACCATTTGGGCAGCTAGAGCAAACTTTGAAGAAAATGAAAAAGGGAGTCTTGAAAAAGGTAAGTGGGCCGATTATATAATGCTCGACCGGGATCTAATGAAAATTCCGGAAAACGAAATCCTGCAAACAAAAGTGCTTACCACCGTTATTGGAGGGAAAATAGTCTATAACGGGCATAATTAGACCGGGCATGCTTTTTACTATCCACATAGTGTGCATATTCTGCAATCTGCAGACCCTGCTTCGCGTTTAAAATACATTATGTTTGTCCGTATGTGGAATGATTCGCCTATGATCCGTATTGCAATTCTAGATTTATATGAGGGCCAACCCAACCAGGGTATGCGTTGCATACGTGAAATCCTCAATCAATGGTCAGATTACAACCATCTCCAGGTAGAATTTCATGAATTTAATGTTCGTCAACTTGAAGAAGTTCCGGACCTGAGTTTTGACATCTATATTTCAAGCGGTGGTCCCGGAGATCCCGTAGCAAGTAAAGGAACTGAATGGGAAAAAGCTTATTTCAACTGGTTGTCATCAGTTGAAAAATGGAACAATGATCCTGACCACACCATTAAAAAACATGTCTTTTTTATCTGTCACTCCTACCAGCTTGTTTGCAGGGAATGGAATCTCGGACTTGTATCAAAAAGACGATCAACAGCGTTTGGTGTTTTTCCAGTTCATTTATTTGAAGAGGGAAAAGAAGAACCTGTATTCGAGGGTTTAAGAGATCCGTTTTACGTAGTAGACAGCCGCGATTACCAGGTAACACAACTTGATGCTGATAAAATGAATGAACGCGGAGCCATACCACTATGCATTGAAAAGGAACGCCCGCATGTTGCACTCGATCGTGCAATCATGGCCATACGCTTCAATGACTTTATGATAGGAACACAATTTCATCCTGAAGCAGATGCAATCGGTATGTCGATGTATCTACAAACAGAAGAAAAGAAAAAAACCGTTATCGAAAATCACGGAGAAGAAAAATGGCGCAGTATGCTGGATCATTTAAACGATCCGGATAAGATCATGTGGACGTACGCGCATATTTTACCAAATTTTC
>CAZCKF010000284.1:0-798 GCA_964499155.1 uncultured Chitinophagaceae bacterium | reverse complement strand
GCAGTCGAACATTTAGAATCTGTATCTGCATAAGTAACTGGTCCGGCTTACACATTTTCACATCAACGTCTGCAACAACCAAAAGCCAACAGCATTAAAAGCTGTTCGTGATAACACAAACAGCGGCGGTTATCTTTTAAATTTTTCGGTTGGCGATAACACCAACCTGCAATCTCCGAAAAGTAATTTCAATCTGAACTCGGATGCGTTGGTGTTTTCACCAACAACCAAATAAACTAAGTCTGAGTATTTACGAATTATTCCAGTTATTATAAATTCGTTCACTATAATTACTAAAATGATTCCCCCCATACGCCAGGCTTACAATGCTACTTTTACAAAAGAAAAATACCAGGCCTTTCAAAAGGATTTTGATAATCATTATCCTGGACAACTTGATTTCAGGGTTGCAGAAACACCCTTATTCATTCCCAAAGATTTTAAGGAAAAGATCCTCACGACTTGTGAAAGAATAGTTGACGTTATTGTTCACCCGGCATTTGAAGAAATGACCAGAGATGCTGTACCAGACAATCTGAAAGTTCCAAATGAAACACCTCATACAGAATTCATAGCATTTGATTTTGGAATTTGCATAAATGAAAAAGGTGAGTATGAACCGAAGCTGATTGAAATGCAGGGTTTTCCTTCCATGTTTGCTTACCAGGTAGTTTTTCCTGAATTGCATAGCAAACATTTTGATGTTCCTGATAATTTTACTCCATACCTGAATGGATATACGCGGGAAACATATGTCCAGTTGATGAAGGACATAATTATTGACAACCATGATCCGCG
>CAZCKF010000283.1:0-5122 GCA_964499155.1 uncultured Chitinophagaceae bacterium | reverse complement strand
ACCATCTCCTGTTAACACCACCTTCATTCTTTCCGCAGCCATCTGACTGATCAAATAAGTTGGAATGTTGGATGAATCAGCAAATGGTTCATCATAGATCGATGCCATTTTTTCAAACCATCTTGCCATGTCATAATCATCCTGGTGCAGTTCGATGTTTTTGGTTTTATATTTTTCTGCAACAGGCCTGCTGAATGCGAGTTCGCTGTTTCTTTTCCCAAATGAAAAACTGATTGTTGTGAGCTGGCTTTTTAATGATTGCGCAGCAAGTGCCGTAATGGTGCTGCTGTCGATACCACCTGATAAAAAACAACCCACCGGAACATCAGCAATCAATTGATCACTTACAGCCTTTGACAACAAACGTCTGCATTCACTGATCGCATCTTCTTTTGAAATATCGTGTAGTGGTGGTGGTAATTTCCAATAAGGTCTTACTGTAACATTTCCGTTCTCAAAAACAAGTTCATGTGCCGGAGGAAGTGTAAATATGTTTTTATAGATCGTATGATGCGGGTGAACATACAGATGTTTAAGAAAATGTGTCAGCGATTCAGGATCGATTTCCGGGTTGATCAGTTTGGAAGTAAGTATCGATTTTATTTCAGAAGCAAAAACAAATTTTCCATCGGCGAGTGCATAATAAAAAGGCTTTTCACCAAACCTGTCCCGGGCCGCATAAAGTCTTTTTTTGTTTTCATCCCACAGGGCGAGACTGAACATGCCTCTAACATGTTTCGCTAATGAATCCTCGTATTTCTGATAAAGGGCAAGGATCACTTCAGTATCAGAAGAGGTTTTATAAGGGTAATCAAGTTTATCACGAATCTCCCGAAACCCATAAAATTCACCGTTAAATATCAATGATGTTCCAAATGGAGAATGCATAGGTTGCTGCCCCGTAGTAAGATCGATAATGCTGAGTCGACGATGACCGAGTACACAATGATCAAAAGTTGCGATGGCATGCTCGTCTGGACCGCGGTGAGCGAGACAATCATTCATGTTCTGCACAACATGTTCAAGAGAGCGGGCATTTTTCCCGGCAATGCCGGCTATTCCACACATGGGACAAAAATAATGCTTACTGCTGCAATGAAGGTGGTAAATAGGAGAGGAAACAAAGTTTTTAGATAAAGAGCACACAGTTTTAACACAAAGGCACAGAGTTCACAAAGGGTCACAAAGTTTAAGTTAGAGGAAATAGGTTTTAATTTAAAAAGCTCTCTTTGTGAAATCTTTGTGTGCTTTGTTTCTTTGTGGTGAAAAAAGAGCGAGCGCAGCGAGCTAATAGCAGATAACAAAGAGTAGAATGAAGAGCACACAGTTTTAACACAAAGGCACACAGTCCACACAGAGTCACAAAGTTTATTTTGAATAAATCCATTTCAACTTAAAAGCTCTCTTTGTGAAATCTTTGTGTGCTTTGTTTCTTTGTGGTGAAAAAAGGGCGAGCGCAGAGAGCAAATTATAATTGCCTCATTCGATCAACAACATCCGGAACTATTCTCTTCCAATCATAATACTCATAAAAAGATTGCGGTGTTTCTTTTTTATTTGATATGGCCACATCGATTGCATTCACGAACCCATCCCAATCTCCATCTTTTACAGAAAATATTTTACCGGTCTCCATTCCTTTTTCCAGTCCCGTTTCCTGGCTTTTAAAGATCACAACATTCATTCCCAGTGAAATTGCTTCAAGGACCTTGGTTTGGGTTCCGGTGTGCATGGTAACCGGGTTAATAAACACATGCGCATTTAAAAAAAAGGTCACTATATCATCTACTTCACCTTCATACCTTACTCGAGGATGAGATAATTGTTTCAGGTATTGAAATTCTTTAAACCTGTTTCGGCCGCAAATAACAATGGTGAAACCTTCTTTCAACCGTGGTGCAATTTCTTTGAAAATATTTTCGACAGCTTTTGCATTGGGTAAATAATCCAGCGTGCCTGCGAACAGCAAAGTAAAATGATTGACGGGCAGGGGAAGTTGAACATGGGTGATTGGAAAAGAAACATCGGATGCGCCACTTAATCCATAAGGTACTACCTGGCATTTTCCAGGGGAAATATGAAGTTCTGATGTGGCAATATCTGCATCCTGCTTTGTTTTAAATAAAACGAGATCTGCATTTTTGTAAGCCAATTTTTCCAGCCGTTTAAGCAAATTCCAACCTTTATTACCCATGGATTTGTACCGGAGAAATTCAATATTATGTGAATGAACAATTAGTTTATACCGGGTAAATTTTTTCATCCAACAGGTAAGAAAACCATAGTAGGGATGTTCGAAAATGATGTGGGTAATATTTTCCTGTTTGCAGACACGCAAAATTTTTTTCCAAACGAAAGGATTGAAAAATTGTTTTTGGGAAACAGGTAAAAGTGGTAAAACCGAATAACCAGCTTCAGTGTCATTGTTCTTTGAGCACAGGAGAATTATATGAACATGTTTTGAAAGTGCTTCATTAAACCCCGCACTTCCTTTTTGCCCCCCGAATTTCGCCGGCAAAATTTTATCCCATGTGACACTAAGAACATTCATCTTTTCCTTTAGGGGCATATATCACGAAAAGAAGAAAGAATTTTCAAACTTTTCTTCAAATAAAAAACTAGACATAAATGTCATAAATGTTCGATCTAAAGAATTTTGAAATGTTGAAAATACTTGAAATCTTGAAATCGTTATACCCTCTTTGTCCTAACCTGGGCAGAATTATCCTCCTTACTTCTGTTCCAAAAATGCATTCCCACCCCCGCAATCAAAATAATAATCAATATGATTGTGAATATCGAAGTCAGACGTCTTCCTTGAATATATCCCTGGGGCTCAAACCTGAATTCAATGTTGTGCGTACCAGCAGGAACAACAAGACCACGTAAAACATAATTTGTTCTTACAATCGGAGTTTCTTTGCCATCAATAAATGCTCTCCAACCTTTGTCATAATATATTTCACTAAAAACGGCAAAACCTGGGGCTGATGAATTGGAGGTATAATTAATAACATCATTATTATTTTTTACCAACACAATGGATGCCGCACTGTCTGCTAAGCTTGTTGTGCTGACAAGTGAACGAAATGAATCCCGCACGAAAGCAGTATCCCGGGGATTAAAATTGTCGAGTGCAGCCATTTCTGCATATGCATCTTTTACAAACACAACATTTTTCACAAACCAGGCCGGGCCAAGTGCACCAGGATTCTGTTGGTAATTCTGTGTTAGCCCATCGCGGTTTCTCTGTATAAAATATTTCGTGTTAAGCATATTCAGCACACCCAGGTTTGGTTGGTGTCTGAATTGTTTTTCTATGAGGTCCTGGTAAATGCGAAGCTTGGCAGCATGATAACCACCAATGGAGTTATAATAATAGGAAGTAATGGCCTCCATGAAAGCATTTCCCGAAACATTAAATACCCTGTAATACGAAGTGTCTGCAAGTATTGCACGATCAGCATCGGTTAACTGAAAACGTGATCCGGCTAAAGTCTCATCAGGTTTTTCAAAATACATGTCCTTATTGAGATAAGTTATATCCACCGTGATCAGGTCAATAAAAGCAAATACAGTTAAACCTGCAATTGCAATCCATGGTTTGATCGAATTCCTGATGAGGAAATATAAAAATGCAGCAGCTACAAGTATGAATCCGAAGGAACGCCCAATATCACCCAACATCAATGATTTGCGATCTGCTTTTAATCCATCAAAAAAACTATCCATGTATTGCGCAAGTTGCTGGTTATTGGATGCAGAAATGTTTTTTAAAATCTGTTTGTCCATATCTGACAGGAAATCACTTCCGATATAGATCATTAAGAGTACAAGAAATACCGCACCTGTTGCAATCAATGCTTTTTTAAATGCAGGGAAAAGGTCTTTCCTGTTGTCAGTCCTTACAATTTTTTCAAATCCCAATACAGCCAGCAAGGGTATCAAAAGTTGTGGGATGACGAGAATCATTGAAGGCGCACGGAATTTATTGTAAAGTGGAAGTGTATTGTAGAGCATTGAATTGAATGCATCGAAATAACTTCCCCATGACATGATGATTGCAAGAATGATTGCAGTGAAAATCCACCATTTGTGTTTGCGATCGAGAACGAACATGGCAACGATTGCAAGAAAACACATGATGGCACCCACGTACGGAGGTCCCGAAGTACCAACCTGCCCGTCAATACTCTTCACACCACCCCAGTAATAAGCGAGTGGTAACTGGTTTTGCAACTCCTGAGGAAGCATTGAAGCAGCTTCGATAGCTTTTGAATCCTCCTGTTTTATTTCATCATGATCACTGCTTCCTCCGTACATCTGCGGGACCATCATTACCAGTGGTTCAGTGATAGTCATGCTGTACGCCAAAGCATAATCTTTGTCAAGCCCTGTTGTTGAATGTTTGATGGTTGTATCAGCAAGTTCACTTGCTCCACCCCGGATCGTTGCTTTCTGGTATTCATAGGTTGACATCAGGTTCACTGCATTTGAAGCAACTCCAACAATGCCAGCCACCAGTGAAATAGCGAGCGCTATCGCCATGTGTTTAATTTCACCACCCCGAATCCATCGCACGATATAAAAAATGGACATGATCGCAATAGCAATAAACAAATAGTAAACAATTTGAGGATGGTTCATAGCGACCATCACGCTGGCAAACATTGCGGTCAGCGCTCCACCAAGCCAGTATCTTTTTTCATATACGAGGATAATTGAACCAAGCAACGCCGGCATATATGCCATTGTCCACATCTTGGTTTCATGTCCTACTGAAATTATTATGGGATTATAAGTTGCATAAGCGAATGCCAATCCACCGAGTATTCCAATCCACGGGCGTACACGGATTATCACACACAGGAAATAAAAACAAAGGCTTGCAAGGAAAAAGAATTGGATTGGTTTGGGTAGCCACAGCGTAAGAATATTATGCACAATACCCGGAAACCAGTTGTTGTTTTGGTAACCTATCTGGAATGCCGGCATACCAGAAAAATTCGAATTGGTCCACAAAGGATAATTACCGTGTACTTCGGCATATTTTACCGATTGCTGGATGGAACCTTCCCACATGGTGATGTCCGATTGCTGTAACACCTTTCCCTGCAGAGCA
>CAZCKF010000282.1:268-5124 GCA_964499155.1 uncultured Chitinophagaceae bacterium | reverse complement strand
GTCCTAAACTGAAATTAATTGCACTTGACGCATTCACCGGAAAAGAGAAATGGGTTTTTGATCCGGATTCAACAAGCAAAAATTCAGCCTTCTATCATTTTATTCTTAACAATAATCGCGGCGTTACTTACTGGTCTGATGGAAAAAATGATCGCAGGATACTCTACACTGCAGGTTCAATGTTGTATGCTGTGCATGCTGACAGCGGCAATTTAATTTCATCTTTTGGAAATAATGGAAGACTCGACCTGCATGAATATCTCGGTGAAGATGCCAAACAGCGTTACGTTGCTGCAACATCTCCCGGAATTATTTATCGTGATCTGTATATTCTTGGGTCTCGAGTAGATGAGGGACCTGGTGCTGCTCCAGGACATATCCGAGCATTTGATGTAAGAACTGGAAAACTTGCGTGGATATTTCACACCATTCCAAAGCCTGGTGAATTTGGTTTTGATACATGGGAAGATTCCATTGCATACAAGAACATTGGCGGTGCAAACAGCTGGGCGGGGTTTTCTCTTGATGAAGAAAGGGGTATTTTATTTGCACCCACAGGCAGTGCATCATTCGATTTTTATGGTGGAAAAAGAAGAGGTTCAAATCTTTTCGCAAACTCTCTTATTGCGATTGATGCCTCAAGTGGGAAGAGAATATGGCATTTTCAATTTATTCATCATGATCTGTGGGATTGGGACACTCCGACTGCACCCGCTCTTGTAACAATTAAAAAAAAGGGAACGATCGTCGATGCAGTTGCTCAAACTACTAAACACGGTTTTGTTTTCGTATTTGAAAGAGAAACCGGGAAACCATTGTATGAAATCGACGAAGTGCAGGTTGATTCGGTTTCAGAATTGAAATATGAAAAGCCATGGCCAACGCAACCTATTCCGCGCATGCCGAAACCATTTGTCAGGCAAACATTTACTGACAATGATATAAACCCATATTTACCTGTTGATGAACAGGAAAAATTAAAAGCGAATTTGAAAAATTACAGGTTTGGTAAAATGTTTATCCCACCGGGCAAAAAAACCTCTGTTGTTTTTCCGGGATTTGATGGGGGTGCTGAATGGGGCGGTCCTTCTTTTGATCCTTCAACTGGCATTTTGTACGTGAATGCAAATGAAATGGGATGGTTACTTACCATTAAAGACAATATTGCAACACTACCAAAAAAAGAAAATGTTTTGGAAGCTGGAGTTCGTTTATATAATCAACATTGTACAAGTTGCCATGGACAAGATCGCAAAGGCTCTGGTAACAACCCTTCGATCATCACTGCAAATAAAACCTACACAACTCAAACGCTGAATGATCTTTTACATACCGGTAGAAGAATGATGCCAGCATTCAGGCAATTGCATGAGGCGGACAAAGCTGCGATCAGCGCTTATGTATTGGATGACCAAAAATTGCAATCTATGTCTTATGTTGCTCCGGTAGTAAAACCAGATACGTTTAGAAATCTTCCTTACAACATAACGGGATATTACAAATTTGAAGCTGCAGGTATGCCTGCATTATCACCGCCGTGGGGCACATTGAATGCGATTAATATCAATACTGGCGAACTCGTTTGGAAAACAAATCTTGGAGAATATCCCGAATTAAAAGCAAAAGGAATTCCCGCAACCGGAACAGAAAATTATGGCGGCCCTGTAACAACTGCTGGAGGTCTCGTATTTATAGCTGCAGCACGTGACAGTAAGATCCGTGCTTTCAATAAGCGAACAGGCAAATTGTTATGGGAGGCCAATTTACCCGCACCAGGATTTGCAACACCTTCTGTTTATGAGGTAAATGGAAAACAATTCATTGTAATTGCCTGCGGTGGGGGAAAGTTGGGTACGAACTCATCGGATGTGTATGTTGCTTTTGCATTGCCAGGGCAGCTATAAATCAATCAGGAAACACCAATCAAAAAAAAAGCTTCATCAACTGATGAAGCTTCTGTGATCCGGATTGGATTCAAACCAATGACCTGCTGCTTAGAAGGCAGCTGCTCTATTCAACTGAGCTACCGGACCAAACCGGACCGCAAATTTAATAGAAATCGCTTTAACGATCTTAAAAGAGAAGGGGTTATAAATTTGAAAACGAAAAAAACCATTGCGTCTTTGTTTACTCCGCGTCTTGCGTCAACCTCGACATCCTCGGATTAACATTTCTCGACAAGCCCACTTTAGAAAATTTCGAATTAAAAATTGCACACGAACCGATCAGGGTAAACCGTCAAATATTCAAATTTTCAAATTGCATTTTTTGTGCTTGCGTCAGCTTAATAACAGTAAATCATGTAACTATTTCAATCAATTATGAAATGAAATAAATAATGAATGGCTGGAGAATAATGTAATATTACCTACTCCTACTCCCTCTCTTTTCACACCACTAATTCGAACAAAAATGAACAACTTCCGAAGTATACATTTATTGGATTCGACCAGAATGATCAGGTTTCATTATCACGGACGGGCTTTTGATATTAAAGTGGTAGAACATGATATTGATAAGACTGTTGCGTACTCCGTTTATGTAAATGACACAGATCTTGTCAGACTGATCGGTCTTTACTCATTTTTAATCTGGGAGGATAAAATGGGCGTTTTACGTTATACTTCTAATTACCGAATTCCGGAGAGTGTATTAATTAAAGAAGCAATCAAAGAAGAAATTCTGAAGGAACCTCAGCATTCATCGTCCCTAACTGATTCAGAAAATCATCGCAACAGGTAACGTCTTGCTTGTAAAAGTTTTGGAATGAGTGTCACTCAATTGTCAGGTAACAGTAAACAACAACCGAAGATTGATTTTTTGTAGTTAATCAGCGCGAAAACGATTGTATCCATCGATTGTATCTCCTTGCTCACCGAAAAAGTATTCTCATTCGCTCGTTTTATTCTCCCTTGCAGCATATCTGGACACATGAAAGAAACCGTTTACAAATCATATTATACTTTTCGTGGCACCTGGATCGATATTTATTATGGCCTGGTTTCAATCATCGACACCACACAAAGTGAAAAATTTTCAATCTGGGAACCCAAAGACCCAAAAGGCAGTGATGGTTTAATCGTACTCTACAATGGGACATTACCAGAAACATTTACAACAGAAAGGAACATCCTGCCTGCTGACCCAACCATGTTCGAAGAAAATTTTAAAGACAAGAGAATTAATTTCAAAATTCACGGTTATAATGAATACCGTAATCCACTAACGAAAAAAAGACAGTCTACATAGTTTTAAAGGCAGGCGATTTTATAATTTCTTCCTTAATCAACTCTTTTATTTTACCTGCTTCAGGCAGGACTGCTGAAGTGGTGTATCTGAAATTTCCTTTATCATCCATCCAGATCAGGAAATAATCATTTCCGATGAGTTGCACCAATTCTCTGTTATCCAGATAAACAGAATAGACCAGCGTGGTTTCAATATCTTCTTTCACCACTTCGATCGTGTAGTTCTTGTCCTTGTAATTAAATGTAATTGATGCCATTCTGAATAAAAACGCAGCAAATGTAGAGTATGATTCAGATTCTAAAGGCAAACTGTCAAAACTGACCTATTATTCTGCGTCTCACTTAAAATAATATTTGTATATCACTTATTATCTTACTGCAGAATTATGGCATATGCATAAAACATTATTACTTATTCTTTTTTACTTTTCATTCCAATCCTTACAGGGACAGGTTCTTATCGTACAGGATGCCGAAAATGGTAAAATAAAAACCCTGAAGAGCGGAAAGATAATTGGTGTAATAACAGATACCGACACCCTTTATGGAGATAATTATAGTGACTCCACCAGGCAGTATTATGCCGACCAGAAAAAGGGAGTGCATCAATTGCGATTGTCAAAATTGTATTCAGACAGAATTACATTGTTGAACCGCCTCACACAAAAGGAAAGACTGTTCAACCTGGCTGATATTCGATACGTGACCTTTCCAAAAGAAAGAAGATATGGATACCGGTATGGGCTTGCGCTCGTTGGAGTTTTTGGAACCGTTGTGGGTGTTGGAAGTTTAATTACTTACTGGATACAGCAAAAACCCCTGGGCCCCAGCATTATTTCAATTGGTGTTGGAATCGGTGCAATTGGTATTCTGCATCTTACGCGTAAGTGGAGTGATGACAGGCGATACCGTGTGTTGAGGATAGAATGAGGGGGAAAGACTCAAGATTCAAGACTCAATATTCAATATTTAATATTCAAGAAAGATTCAATTTTAAAAATAAATAAAGTTTAAAGTGAGGTTGGGTTTCCAAAAATGATTTAAAATGGTAGCTTTTTAAGTTGAGAAATTCTTTTTGTCAGTTATTTAAGCAGCAAATGTGATGACTTGAGTATTGAATATTCAAAAATTGTAAATTTCTTGAATCTTGAGTCTTGATTCTTGAGTCTCGAATCTTTCGTATGCTTCGTCTATTATTCTTCTTCTATGTCATAATAAGCTCCTGCGGTTCAAACCAGCCAGTTCGTTTTGCTGCTCCGGTTATTGACAGCTTTCCAAAACCAATCGGATGGGTGAATGATTTTGAAAATATTTTTTCCCAGGCGGAAGTAAAGCATCTTGATAGTATTATCAATGGCTTCGAACAGCGGACGACAATTGAAATTGCCATCGTAACAGTAGATACTTCTGTACTGAAAGGAAAACTGTTCAGGGATTATACACTAAATCTTGCCAATGCATGGGGTATTGGTAAAAATGAAGCTGACAATGGAGTGCTGATTGCAATGTCAAGGCTGGGAAGAGAAATTTTTATTCATACAGGAATTGGCATCGAAGACGAAATGAACAATGCACAAACAAAAAAATTTATCGACGAAATATTTATTC
>CAZCKF010000282.1:0-258 GCA_964499155.1 uncultured Chitinophagaceae bacterium | reverse complement strand
GGCTGAATCGGAATATTATTGTCGGTAGCTGCTAAAAGAATCTCAATATTATTCAGGGACACTGAATGGTTTACTTGCGATCATTGAGCATTTGGAGACTGAGAAAAAGCATGCAAATTAGAGTTCCGTTTATTATTACTTTCGGCACATGGATGTAAAGATGGAGCCTTCCTGGAAACAGGTATTAAAATCCGAATTCAACAAGCCCTATTTTTCTCAGATCGCATCACACATCAAAACAGAAAAATCACAACAAAA
>CAZCKF010000281.1:0-5129 GCA_964499155.1 uncultured Chitinophagaceae bacterium | reverse complement strand
GGAATCAATAAACCTTTCGATGTGCTTTTCACATCAAGCATTGCACTTGCATCAGGTGTGCTTGCATCATTGTTTATTCCGACAGATTGTGCATGAAGATTTACCGATAATACGGTTAGGACTACCATTACAGGTAGCAGAGCAGTCAGTTTCATTTTGTTTGGTTTAACGAAACGGGAAATGCAGTCGTATCCCGTCTTACTAATATAAGTGGTAATACTTATGATGACAATGAATGTCCGGATTATTTGGCAGAAAAATGATGCATCACAATTCCGGGTAAAGTGGAAACGCAGACATCAGCTTTTTCACTTCATTGCTTACTGAGGTTATGATTTGTTCATTATCAATGTCCATCAACACTTTATCCATTAATCCAACAACGGTTTCCATATCATCTTCTTTCATACCACGTGTGGTGATTGCGGGAACGCCCACCCGGATACCAGATGTTACAAATGGACTTTTGTCGTCGAATGGAACAGCGTTTTTGTTGAGCGTGATGTGCGCGCGATCAAGTGTTTCCTGTGCTTTTTTTCCAGTAATATTTTTGTTTCGCAAATCAATCAACATTAAATGATTGTCGGTACCTCCACTGATGATGTGATAACCACGTGCGTTAAATGCTTTCGCCATCGCCTGTGCATTTGATTGAACCTGGTTTGCATAAACATCAAATTCATCACTGAGCAATTCTCCGAATGCAATCGCCTTTGATGCAATCACGTGTTCCAATGGTCCACCCTGTGTTCCCGGAAATACTGCCATGTCAATCAGATTACTCATCATGCGCAGGTTTCCTTTTGGATCTTTCAACCCCATGGTGTTTTCAAAATCTTTACCCATCAGGATGATACCACCGCGTGGGCCACGTAAAGTTTTGTGTGTTGTAGACGTTACGAAATGACAATGTTCGAATGGTGAACGTAGCAATCCTTTCGCGATCAAACCGGCAGGATGCGCTATGTCCGCCATTACATAAGCACCTATTTCATCCGCAGCTTTTCTGATCCTTGCATAATCCCAATCACGGCTGTAGGCAGATGCACCACAAATGATCATCTTCGGTTTTAGTTCGCGTGCTTTCTGTTCCAGCATATCATAATCAACAATGCCGGTTTCCCTGATCACACCATAAAAATGTGCTTCGTATAATTTGCCACTGAAGTTTACTGGTGAGCCATGTGTGAGGTGTCCACCCATGCTTAGATCAAGACCAAGAATGCGGTCACCAGGTTTTAAAACAGCAAGCATCACGGCAGCATTCGCCTGTGCACCACTGTGCGGTTGCACATTTGCATAATCACAACCAAATGCTTCTTTGATCCTGTCAATCGCAAGCTGTTCTGTCTGATCAACTATTTCACAACCTCCATAATATCTTCTTCCAGGATACCCCTCTGCATATTTGTTGGTCATCACATTTCCCATCGCCTGCATCACCTGCAGTGATGTAAAATTTTCTGATGCGATCAATTCAATTCCATTACGCTGTCTTTCCAGTTCCTGCCTGATGAGGTCAAAAACCACTTTGTCTCTTTGTGCAGTGCGGGGTTGTGATGTTGTTTGCATGAGGATATCAAAATTAGGTTATGCTTGTAAGATTCAAATAAGTTATAGCATGCGATGGTGATAGATTGTGAATTGGCAACTGGCAATAAGCAACAGGCAAATAACTCGATAAAGAGGATTGCCGTACTCCCAAATAATCGAAATACATTTTCTTTTAAATAATAATCCCATCAACGTCTCGAACAGCCAATAGCCAACAGCCAAAAGCTTTTCCGGGAAATCCTGGTTTAATCGAATAATCCGTGTTTGATCATACGGACTAAAATTCGTTACATTCGCCTGCTTGTAATATGAAAGCAATCATACCGGTAGCGGGGGCAGGAACCAAATTACGTCCCCACACATATACACAACCCAAGGCATTGATTCCGCTAGCCGGTAAAACAGTACTCAGTATTATTGTTGACCAGCTCTGCGAAGCTGGTATTAAAGAATTCATCTTCATTGTTGGTTATCTCGGGGAAAAGATCCAGGATTATGTAAAAGTGAAATACCCGAATATCGAAGCGCATTATGTGTACCAGACCGATCGACAGGGTATTGGACATGCCATAAAACTAACCAAGAATATCATTGCGGGCGATGAAGTATTTGTTGTATTGGGGGATACAATTGCTGAATATGACATTCACGAAGTGATGGCAAGCCCGTATTCAATGCTTGGTACAAAAAAAGTTGATGATCCTCGCGAATTTGGTGTTGCAGAAATAAATGATGAAGGTTTTATAACTCACGTGGTTGAAAAACCCCAGATCCCTAAATCCAATAAAGCACTTGTTGGAATTTACAAGATCAAGGAATCAACTCAAATGTTCCAGTGTCTTGAAAACAACATGCGACAGGGATTAAGGTCTCATGGTGAATACAGCATAACAGATGCACTCGATTGTATGATACGCGCAGGGGTACAATTCCAGGCTTTTAAGGTAGAGAACTGGTTTGATTGCGGAAAAAAAGATACGCTGCTTGAATCGAATGCAACATTGCTTAAAAAATTTGGCGGCACCATTGCAGACAATCGTGTTTTTGAAAACACAGTCATCATACAGCCTGTTAGTATTGCGCAGGGTTGTGATATAAAGAATTCAATCATCGGTCCGAATGTGGCCATCGGCGAGAACACGAATGTGAGTTACTCGATCATTAAAAATTCTATAATTGGCGCTTATTCCAATTTATTTGATATCGTTCTGGAATCGTCTCTTATTGGAAGCGATACTGCTATAACCGGAGAAAGTCGTTCACTCAATATCGGGGATAATACTTCAATAAACCTCGGGTAAAATATTCAATGTCCAATGTCCAATGTCCAATATCCAATGTCCAATGTCCAAATCCGCGGATAGATCTTCTTAGGTGGAATTGGACATTGGATATTGGACATTGGACATTCAACCGTCCCCATTACTTTTAATGCATGGCATTTTCCAATCGTGTTACTTCTCTTTTCAACATTGAGTATCCCATCATTCAGGCCGGCATGATTTGGACTTCGGGTTGGCGACTGGCCAGTGCAGTCAGCAATGCCGGCGGTTTGGGCATGATAGGCAGCGGAAGCATGTATCCTGATGTCTTACTGGAACACATCCGTAAATGCAAAGCTGCTACTTCGCGCCCGTTCGGAGTAAACGTACCTCTCCTTTATCCTGATATTGACAAGCATATCCGTATTATCATTGAAGAAAAAGTGCCGGTTGTTTTTACATCCGCAGGCAACCCCAAAACGTGGACAACGATGTTAAAGCGTGAGGGCATCAAGGTTGTGCATGTCGTGAGTTCCGGAAAATTTGCGAAGAAAGCAGAAGATGCCGGTTGTGATGCTGTTGTTGCAGAAGGATTTGAAGCGGGAGGACATAATGGCCGGGAAGAAACGACAACTATGGTGTTAATTCCGGCAGTTGTTAATGCTGTAAGCATTCCCGTTTTAGGAGCTGGTGGAATTGCAACTGGTGCGCAGATGTTGGCGGCAATCGCCTTGGGTGCGGAAGGTGTACAGGTAGGAAGCAGATTTGTAGCCAGTGAAGAAGCTTCGTCTCATCCAGCTTTTAAAAAGTTGGTGGTCGAGGCAGCAGAAGGGGACACAATATTGACTTTAAAACAATTGACCCCTGTAAGACTTATCCGAAATCAATTTTTTGAAAAAATAAAGGAAGCAGAATCCAGGGGGGCAAGCAGGGAGGAACTCGAAATTTTACTTGGCAGGGGGCGTGCGAAACGGGGCATGTTTGAAGGGGATCTTGGGGAAGGTGAACTTGAAATAGGTCAGGTAAGTGCTCTCATACATGAAATTTTACCTGCTGGGGAAATCGTGAAAAACCTATGGAAAGATTTTAATAACTGTTTATCAGATACAGTAAAAAAGTATACATTTGAAGCACGATAAGTGTCGTATTGGAATCCATTAACGAATAAACCTCTGGGAACATGAAACTTAAGCTATTATTCCTCACATGTTTTTGTACTCTGGCAGTAATGTTTGCCAGTGCAGCAGACAATGGTCCAGGTACTGGAAATCCTTCGGGAAAAAAAGATGATATCAATGGAAGTGTAACTGCTGCTGAAACAAAGAAACCATTGAACAACGTTAGCATAACAGCATACCTCACTTCAAAAAAGGAAAAGGTTGTGATCACAGATGGTAATGGCAACTATGCATTTGATGATCTGAAACCTGGTACTTATAAATTTATTTTTGAGAAAGAAGGATTCAAACGCGTCACCCGTGAAAAAGTGATAGTGCGTACAGACGAGGCATTCCAGCTCAATATTGAAATGATTGAGGCGGAAGACCACCTGATTATGCCCTCGCCATTCCATTTCAATTAAAACAAATTGCTTATTCTTTAGGTTGGGATGTGTGAACCACATCCCAATTTTTTTTGTTGTGTCTCAACAGTGAAATCCCTGTTGCATTCCATGAAGCAGCAAATTTCTTGGTACTGAAATACTCCCAAGCTTCTGCGAAAGATTTTTTATGAAGATCACGCGTAGCAATCGTGACATGCGGGTGAAACGAACGCTCGTCCCTTTTTATTTCTATTTTATTGTTGAATAAACAAGTCCAGATAGCTTCTTTGATTTGATTTAATGCATCGGAAAGTTCTACATCAATAAAGATCACACGAGGTTTGAAATGGGAGAAACCAGTCATATTAATTTCAAATGGTTGCATTTTCGTCCCGCATTCGTCCACACAGTTGATCAGCATGTTTTCACTTACATCATCAAACCAGAATGGAGGAACGAGTGTAATATGCGCTGGAGAACGCAGGGCGACCTCACAGCGATGTTTTTCCTTCATGTACATTTTGTACTTCAATACTTTTTCATTGATGTCAGGAGGGGCGATAAGGGCGATGAAGTACATCCTCATAGGGAGCTAATTGTTTTATTTGAAATTTCTAGGTGAAATTAGTTTTAGTAGAACGGAAGTGTGAAAAGTGAAAGGTGAAAAGTGAAAAGTCAAATCTCCACCTAAGATGCTTTCAGCGAGATTTGACTTTTCACATTTCACCTTTGACTGATTCTTTTATGGAGAAATGTCGGTAGCTAGGCAG
>CAZCKF010000280.1:0-5131 GCA_964499155.1 uncultured Chitinophagaceae bacterium | reverse complement strand
TGCTCACTTTATGCTTTTACATTTAACTCTAATTTTAATGAGTGAATTATCGTAATGCTCTGAAATTATTCATTAACAAAACAAATGAAACACACTCCAGATAAGAATATATGAGGAGAATAGAAAAGAGCTCACGAAGAACTTAGAAATAAATCATTCACAACATGGACATAACCTACAGCCTTGATAAAAGACCTATGGCAGATGAGATCATTGAACTTTACGACAACGCAGGATTGCCAAGACCAACAGTTGATAAGGAGCGGATCCAAAAAATGTTCGATAATTCAAACCTGATCGTAACTGCCTGGGACGATGGTCTGTTGGTGGGGGTATCACGTTCAATTACGGATTGGGTATGGTCTTGTTATCTTGCTGATCTTGCCGTGAGGCACGAGTACAAAAAACAAGGAATCGGCAGGCAACTCATCAACCTGACAAAAGAAAAATTGGGTGATCAGTCGATGGTTTTACTTTTATCCGTTCCGGATGCAATGGAATATTATCCAAGAGTTGGATTTGTAAAACAGGAAAGTAGCTTTATAATGAATAGAGCAGAGTGGAGATAATGGTATTGTATAATCTAACAACATTTGGCGAATCATGAACACAGAAATTCAGGCATACAACAATTCTCAGGCAACAACAGATAAGAAAATTTGTGATTTACTTGCAGAGACAATTGACAGTGAGTTGACCGAAGCAGAAAGCAAGATCTGGCACGCACATCCTGTCTGGTTTCTGGATGGTAATCCAATTGTTGGTTACAGTAAACAAAAACCAGGATGGCGTTTGATGTTCTGGAGTGGAGCTGATTTTGAAGAAGAAAAATTAAATGAGGTGGGCAAAAAATTTAAAGATGCTTCTGTTTTTTATAATTCTGTAGAAGAAATAAATAGTAAGGACATTAAACGATGGCTGAAAAAGGGTAGAGAGATTCAATGGGATTATAAGAACATCGTAAAAAGAAAAGGAAAGCTTGAAAGTTTAAAAGGTCATAAGCCATTTTCGTAAATAAATTTTATCAGAGCATTCGGAGTTTTTAATTTGAGCTTATGCATTATATTTTTTCGATGAGTCTCTACCGTAAAAACGCTCAGGTAGAGCCTGTCGGCGATTTGTTGATTTGTGAATTGTTCTTTTATCAAACCTATAATTTCTCTCTCTCTTTTCGTGAGTAAATTAATTGATACGATCGGATCCATTATATCAAGATCTGATATCGATAATTTGGTAACAGGAAAGTATTCCAGGTTCATCATCACCGTGGATATAGCGTCCAACAACACCTGTTTGGTACAATTTTTAATCAGGTATCCGTTTGCACCGCGTTCTCTTGCTTTTTTTATAAGATGCAATTCGTTGTACGTCGACAAACAAAGAATTTTTATAGAAGGATATTTGGATTTCACAATTGGGAGCAGGTCAAGACCATTTATACCTGGCATATTCAAATCTAAAAGAATCAAATCAAATTGTTTGGAATTAAGTTGAGACAACAATTGCTTTCCATCCGGAGCTGTCCCTGCAAATTCTATTATTTCTTCATCGGCAAGCAACGCGATTACGCCTTCTATAAAAAGTGCATGATCGTCGGCAATCATAATCCGGGTTTTTTTTGTCAGCATGGAATTTTAATAATGATTGTTGAACCTTTGGGACCAGTGTCGATAAACATGGAACCCTGGTAATAATTTACTCTTGCTTGGATGTTGTTGAGGCCAATACCATGATTATTTTCTGGGGACTGAAACCCAATTCCATTATCCTCTGCAATGATCGCAATTTCATTTTCAAAATAAGTTAATTGAAAGGTAGCGGCGGATGCACTTGCATGTTTAATAATATTGTGAACTAATTCCATAATAATTCTGTACATGGCTAATTCAAGATCTCTCCTTTGCTTTTTATAATTGAATATCTGGAGGTCAAATCTTGTAACATTATTTTCTATACTTAGAAATTTGAAACGCAACAATCCATTCAAATCAGTTTGTTCAAATTCTGGTGGCATTAAATTGTGGGAAATTGATCGAACGCTATTCGATGCTTCATCAAGGAGCCGAATCAATTGCGAACCATTTTCTTTTAAATCAAGTTTGTCGAAGTTAAGTTTAAGAGAGGCCAGTTGGCTGCCTAAGGTATCATGCAGGTCCCTGGCAATCCTGGTCCTTTCGGTCTCTTGCGTCAATAGAATCTCTTTAGCAACTTGTTGTTGATATTCCATAGACTTCACTAGCAGTTCTTCCCTTTCTATTTTTTCCCGATAATACCTGTATGCAAAACCAAATGACAAAAGAAACGCTTCAATTGTAAGACCGATAACGATGGAGTTTGGAATGTTTAATGAGATTTCAATTGCCCCAAAATTATCCAACTGATAAATAAAAAAACCCAAAATGAATGGAGTATTGGCAATCAAGTAAAATATACTGAGCCTGTCTTTTTGCTGAATTCGATCATAAATAATCAAAAGCACAACAAAAACATCTACCAGAAAACACAAAAAGTATAAATAGAATAATATATCGAGTGTTCCAGCAGTGTATTGCAGGTTGAAAAGTATTGGTAAGGGTTCGATGACGGCAATGACAATATTAGAAGCGATAACGGCATAAAAAGATTTTTTAAACCTGGAAGGCTGTGTATCAACCTTCAGAAAATGAAACACCAGCATTAACCAGGCAGCCAACCCAATAAACAAAAAAAATGGGGATGTTAGAAAATTTAAATTTTGAAATATTCCGAACGTGTTTTGTGTGATCATCCCTGACTCATTCAACGCGAACAATCCGATAAATAAGATATAGACACTATAGAATAAATATGATTTATCTGCCGTTGTTAAGAAAGTAAAAATGTTGAAGACAATTAAAAATAAAATGATCCCCTCAAATATCCCAAACAACCGATTCTTCTGACTATTGATCTGTTGATAGTGATCTGCTTGCACTACTTTGTCAGTGATGTAGAATGGCAAATCCTGGCTTGCTACCCGTAAATAAATCATTTGCTTTAGTTGCCCGCGGGTGTTGATGTCAGCGATCAGAGTAGATTGTACTGATGCCGCTTTTTGGTAGTTGTAGCCACTGATAAACTGTCTCTCCAACAGCTCTTTTGTTTCACTTATCAAAAATATCTCGACAATATTTTTTTTCGTTGTAATCATTTCGATAGTAAGCCTGACGTTGGAAGTTGACAGGTTTTCCAACGGAATGCATAGCCAATGAATTTTGTAGGGATCCGTTAGTTTAAAGTGCGAACCCCTCCTGTTTTTCAGCAATTTGAATTTTCCGGCATTGTACAGGCTGACAATTGTTGCGAAATTTTTTTGATGATTGGATTCTGTATAATAATAGATATTTCCTTGCAGGTCATAAGTGAGACTGTTTTGGATTTGAATGAAATTTTGTGCACTGCCAGTTTGAAAACTGAACACAATAAGTAGGCAACTGCATGTTATTTTTCGAAATATTTTCAATTTACTGTTCAAAATCCCAGACAATGGTTTTAATAGTTTCGTACATGTTTGTAATTTCCTGCTCATCAAAGCATCCACTGCAATGTTTATCCTTCGGCAACGAGTTTTAATATTTCTCTCAATATTAATCGTCTCTTGTGAAAACCGGAAGCCTTTGAACTCTTTGCTTTCATTTTCTGCCAATTCAGATACGATTGTATGGGATTATCTTGTTCACAGAATCTCAAGCGAGCATTTCGCATACACGATCATGAGAAACAACCGGAAGTATATCCTCCAGCCTTTTATTCCGGGTATCATGGGTAAAAAGGGGATGAGCGAGGAGGTCGCTCGGCATCTGGCACAACTTGCTGTTTCAAGTGCAAACGTAGCCGGTGGGCTGCTGCAGCAAACCCAAATAGATTCCCTTTTGCATTTGCATGGAGAGCCGAGGACCGTAGCCTGGCAAGTTGAGAACAAAGAACAACGCATTCAGAAAAATTCAGTAGCTGAGTTCACAGAACTAATGGACAGAGGCGAACCTCTTGTGAAAAACGAATGGAATGTTCTGCCACCAGTACCGGGTCCTGGCAAAAGTGCCGCCGTGTGTTTTGCAATTAAGGATAATATTTATTTTGGAACCGGTTTGACCATCGCCGACAGTTCAATCAATGATTGGTGGACGTATGATACAGTTGAAGAAGTTTGGACACAACTCGCCTTCGTTCCTGGCGGCAATCGGTGTTATTCCTTGGGGATGGCAATTGGAAATTTCGGTTATGTAGGTCTTGGCGGTGAAAGATTGCACAGAAATTACAAAACAGATTGGAATCAATATAATCCACAGACAAATGAGTGGATTCCAAAAGCGACTTTTATCGGAACTGGCAGAGTCGATGCATCTGGTTTTGTGATTGGTGATACAGGATATGTGGGTTGTGGATTTGACCGGAACTATCTGAAAGATTTTTATAGTTATGACCCCGTCGAAGACAAGTGGAGTCGTTTGGGAGATTTCCCCGGCGGAAACGTATCTGCTTCGAAAGGTATGAGCACGGCAACGCATGGTTACCTTTTATGCGGTGACCATAGCGGGATTTCAAAAGACTTTCTTTATGAATACACCCCTGACAACGGAACATGGAAGAGACTTGCAAATTTCCCGGGTGGCGCTCGTTATCATATGGCTGGGTTTGCACTGGATGATACAACCCTCCTTGGTGGTCTTGGTGAAAGAGGTGGAGTGAATTTCACCGATTTTTATCGGTTTCACATTCCCACTAACAGATGGATCAAATCGATGTCACTGCCAAACAAGGGAATCTCATATTCAACTGAATGTGTTGTAAACGATGCAGGTTATATCGTGTCTGGATATGGTCCATACCCCAATAATTTATTTTTCCGGTTTGATTTGTATTATTCCGCCAGTTCAAGACAGGATGAATACCGGGAAAAGTTTGACATAGAAATCAAACCAGGCCAATGGAAAAATTTATTGGAGTGCGATAGCAGCGGATGTTATTATATCGCTGCATTTTCAGGGGAGGGCAGTTTAAAAAATTTCGACTTTGTAAGAATGAAAAGAGATGGTCCCGACACAATAATTTTTGATAAAGAATTCGGCGATTTCAAATCACTTCATAGCAAGTATTTTATATTGGATGGTAC
>CAZCKF010000279.1:0-5144 GCA_964499155.1 uncultured Chitinophagaceae bacterium | reverse complement strand
TTTTCCTTCACCACTGAATGATGAGGTTACAAGAATTGCAGGCTTTTCAACTTTATTGAGAATGTATTGAAGATTCGATCGTATGATGCGGAATTGTTCTGCCACCATGCCGCGATTGGTTTTCGAAACCACCAGCGAAGTATCAGAATACGAGTGGCCGATCTCCCCGATCACAGCGGCCTGCGTCATTTTTTCAATATCAAATCTCGTATTGATCTTATCATTCAATACTTCCATCAGGAAGATAACGATTGCTGGTATTCCAAGGCCGATCAGCATGGCGATGATCTGTATACCGCGACGGTTTGGTTTGATCGGACCTTTTTGAGGAACAGCGCTCGCGATTATTTTGGAATTACCTATTGTAGATGCCTGTGAGATTGCAGTTTCTTCCCTGTTCTCACTCAATAATTTATACAATTCCTGTTTGATGTCTGTTTGCGCTTTAATATCAAGCCATTCTTTTGTTTTTGCAGGAAGTGAGCTTAACTGCGACTGAACAGAACTATTTTTTCTGCGCAATTCTCCTATCTGCATGTTGTGCGAAGCGCGAATGTTGCGAATGTTTTCAACGAGGTCACTTCTTACTTTTTCTACCTGCTCAGAAAGTTTTTTCACAACAATATTCCCTTCAGGAACTTTTGAATCCAGATAGTCTTTTCGTTGCTGCTGAAGTTTATTGTACTCAATCACAAGAGAATTGAGTGTAACATCATCAAGTCCCAGCGATGACGGGACCATGTCGTAATTGTATTTTTTGTCAGTCAGGTATTGCTGCAACATCGAGGCAATATTCTCCTTGATGTTTTGTTCCATCAGCAACCTGTCTGTTTCTCCAATTTTCTGAAAATAAAGATCAGACTGAGATTCGATATCGATTAGATTATTCTGCTGCTCGAAAATCAATTGCATTCTTTTAATGCTGTCAAGTTCACGACCTAAAAAACCCAGACGTTCATCAATGAATTCGAGCGTGAGACGTGCCATTTCTTTTTTGTCTTCAATGGTCATCTTTTCATACTCGATCATGAGTTGATTGATGATATCAGACCCAAGTTCAGGGTTTGATATTTCCATGCTGATAAACAAAATTCCGGTTCCAACACTTTTTGGCGTAACCTGGATGGCCGAAGCATATCTGCCTGCCGCAGTATAAACGGGATCCCATTCAACTAAATATTCTTTACCCACGGTAACACCAGGATTTCTATTCAGTCGGAAAACACCATTTTTATTTTTGAATAACTGACCGAAAGTGAATTTTTGTTCGCCATCATTAATCCTGAATTCATTGTCGCTGGCAAATTTGATGTTCAGGGAAAATGAATTAGTGGAGTCGTTCAATTCAAAAGCTTCGAATATGAAAGGCGATTCTTTGTAAATGTTGGGCGTCTTAATCTTACCAACCGCTTTGTATGTAACCTGGAGATTTAATGCGCGCACAACTCTTTCCATCAATGGACGCGAACGAAGCACTTCAATTTCACTTTGCACATTCTGTGTTCCGCTTGGCATGAATAATTTTTCAAATTCATCATTGCCACGTGCAGGTGTTTCATTTTTTACCATCAGTGTTCCGCTTGCAGCGTAAACTGGTTCAGCATAGCGCAGGTACACATATGCGATGAATAGGGCGAGTGCAACACAGAAAATAAATAGCGGGATGAAACGAACATACTTGAAGAACAAGTCTTTCACCGTCATGCTCCCCAACTCGCCTTTGCCATTAAGATGTTCTTCCATGGTCGGAATTAATTGTTGGAACGAAAAATATTATAAATAAATGCAAGACTGGTAATAATGCTCAGTGCAAGACTAATGCGCTGCGCAGTCACCTGGTCGGCTTGTTTGGCTTTTGACTTGGTGGGCTCTACCATTACAACGTCATTTTGTTTGAGGTTGTAATAAGGAGAATTGAACAGGTCAGAAGACGTCAGGTTAATAACGCCAACTTCGCGTTTTCCATCTGATTCACGATAAATTTTTACATTTTCCTTTTTACCGAACACCCCGATGTCGCCCGCCATACCCAGTGCTTCAAAAATGGTAACCTTTTCGGTTGGCACATTAAAGGTGCCCGGCCGGGTAACCTCTCCCAGAACAGTAATTCTGTAATTCATTAGCCTCACGATCACTGTGGGATTTGTCAGCTCGGGGTTATCAGCAGAAGCAAAGCGATTTTTGATCAGGTCTGCCAGTTGCTGTTTGGTCAGTCCTTCCACATGGATCTTTCCAATTCTCGGGTAATCGATATTGCCCTGGTGATCTACAAGAAATCCAGAAATGGCCGCACCTGTTGCAGTGGTGGCACCCATATTGGCCAGATTGTAAGGAAGATCAGTTTCGGGCTTTATTGATTCACTGTAAACCTGGATGGATAAGAGATCATGCTTTTGAATCGTAAGATTCGGAAACCATGAAGTATCGGAAAATGTTGTGTCGTTGGTATTCTGGATGTAATTACCTGGAATATTTTTTTGCGTGCCGCAGGAAAGAAGTGCGATGATAAGAAGTGAAACAAGAGAAAAGTGAAGAATTTTCATTCAGAGGTCTTTAAAGCTTGACAGCAAATGCTGCAAAAGTAATCGTAATTATTTGTCAGTTGCAGAGGTTACTTTATCACGTTCTACATAGGCAATGAGGACGTATCCCAGACTATCAATTGCCAGCTTTACTTTTTTGTTGCGTACATCAATCACTTTTCCCTTTTGCTCCATCAAAGGACCCGCGATGATCTTTACATGCTGATCGCGTTTCAACTCAGTTTGAATCGCCTCTACATTTTCATAATCGTTCAAAAACCGCTTGATGGTTGTTATCTCTTTATCCCTGATGATCGCAGGTTTGCCATCCCAATAAACAAAATTGATCACGCCCGGTGTCATGCGCACTGAAGTACGAGCATCATTGCTCACCCGGACGAAAACGTAGGATTTGAACAGAGGTTCTTCAACCACTTTTACCCGGTCGCTCCACTTGCGACGCACTTTATTGAGTGGGCAATAGCTCTCAATGCCCTTTTCAACCAATAACTGGTTCACTTTTTTTTCCCAGCGGGGACGGGTATATATGGCATACCAGCGTGAATTCAACGGTACGTTTTTATACAAAGCTTCGCCACATCAGTCACAGGGTATATACGTAACTGATTGACTTCTAACGAATTTGGATGAAAAGTCAGCCTCTTCGTTTCGATTTTTGCTTATCGGGTGCAAATATAGTGGCATATATGGGAGTGGCAAGAGAATAAAATGAACAGATTCTTAATAAGTTAGTTTTCAGACCTCTTCACTCTTTCAAGTCATTTTTTATCTTACAGTGGTGTTCAATTATTCAGCTTTTCCACCTCCATCAAACTCAAATCCTTGAACGAACGATTTTATTCGCTGGATGTTTTCCGCGGAGCTACTGTCTGCCTCATGATCCTTGTAAATAATCCGGGCACATGGTCACACATTTATGATCCACTTGAACATGCACCCTGGCATGGATTAACTCCAACTGACCTGGTATTTCCCTTTTTTCTTTTTACTGTTGGAAACGCTCTCGCATTTGTAATGCCCCGGTTGCAGGCATCAGGGCCATCAGTGTTTTGGAAAAAAGTGATTAAAAGAACTTTGATCATTTTTCTGATTGGATTATTCCTGAACTGGTTGCCATTTGTTCGATGGGATGATGGCACACTTGAATTTGTACCATGGAATGAAGGAGATGGTAAAAATGGTGTTCGTATCCTGGGCGTGCTACAAAGAATTGCTATCTGTTATTTTTTCGCAGCAGTTATTATTTATTATTTAAAGATCAGGGGTGCATTTTATGTATCACTGCTGCTTCTGCTATTATACTGGGCACTTTGTTTTCTACTCGGACAAAAAGGTGATCCATTCAGCATGAGTGGTTATTTCGGCAATGAGATCGACCAGTCTCTACTCGGTATCCCACATATTTACAAAGGTGAGGGCGTTCCATTTGAACCGGAAGGGATTATGTCAACCATTCCATCCATTGTGCAGGTGATCTTCGGATTTATGGTGGGTGATTACATCAGGTTAAAGGGAAAAAATTTTGAAATGGTTACCGGGCTTTTCACCGCGGCCGTTGCATTGCTTGTTACAGGATACATGTGGGATCTTGTATTTCCAATTAATAAAAAGATCTGGACGAGTTCATATGTTGTTTATACAACCGGTCTTGCCATTCTTGCGCTTGCAACAATGATCTATATGATCGAATTCAAAAACATGCGTGGATGGTTGAGCAGGTTCTTTGATGTGTTCGGGAAAAATGCACTCTTTGTTTTTGCTCTCAGCGGTTTTTTACCTGACCTGCTTTCTTTGATAAGAATTCCTTACACAAATGCAAAGGGAAATATTTCACACACGAATCCCTGGAAATGGATTTACAATAAAGCATTGGTGAATATTCCCGGCCCCCCTGAACTGGGTTCACTTCTTTATGCACTTTGCGTGATCTTATTTATGTGGTTGATCTGTTATTGGCTCGACAGGAGAAAAATATACATCAGGGTGTAGCGCCAGCATAAGTTGTCACCTTGTTTTCAAGCATGGCCAAATTTCCAAGCATGCCCACATATTTTCTTTCGAATTTGAAAACTTTGTAATCGGTGATCTTATTTTCAGTAATGTGATCGTAAAAATGAGTGTTATTGTGAATGTCATCCCAGATGATCAATCCATATGGTGACATTTTATTTTTCACCAGGTTATATGCAAACAATCTTCCTTTGTATGTTTTGTCAGAATCATAATGGAAAATGTCAATCTTGTCTATCTGCGAAAGTATTTTCGGAAGATTTACCTGATCACCTTCTGTGTATAATGTCCAGTTGCTTTTTAATTCTGATTCCACCATTGTCCCAATATATTTTTCCGGATCAGCAAGTCTGAAAATTGGAAAATCACTGCTGTACAATTTACCCTTTCCGTTTTTTTGCAGTGCTTTTAAAAAAGACTGGCTTGAAAATCCTGCTGCAACGCCTGTTTCTACAACAACTTCAGGTTTTAGTTTACGTACAATAAAATATAGAAGCGGATAAATTCCACCTCCACCCAGATCCGGCAGGTCTTTTAATTTTTGCTGAGCTCTTTCCTGCAGATCAATAGCAAACTGTTTCGCCTCACTCC
>CAZCKF010000278.1:0-5169 GCA_964499155.1 uncultured Chitinophagaceae bacterium | reverse complement strand
TATTCCTGCGGGAGAGGGAATTTGGGATTTTGAAGGCTTTTATCCAAGAAATTCTACTGGAAATAAAACGATAGGAAAAGAATTCATTTACAAGTTTACTCCCATATCTTCCGGCGTCTATTATATTGAAGGCATTTCCTCATTTTCCGGGGTTAGTTATCTATACAAAATAGGTTCACTACCATGTGACGACAAGGAATGGATTGGGATTACATCAAAAACCAACGGGAAGTTTGCATTAGGTATTCTCGAAGCCGGTGTTGAGTATCTAATCGTGTTGGACAACGAAACAACCGCAGAAAAAACGATTACATTTAAAATTTGTAAAGCCACATTTAATAATAATAATTCAAACTCTTGTTTTAATCTTTTACCACTCGCTCATTCAATCCTCCCATTTAGTCCAAAAGAAGAATTTTTACTGGACACAGATGGTAACTTAATCGCAAGTTTGGATTTCAGTAAAACTTCGATTCCGGCATATGATCTATATCTTGACATATTGGCAAACGGTTTTGATAACCTAGGAACTGTAAGAAAAGATTTATTCGGCAAAGAATTTTTAGATAGAAATTATATTATAAATTTTTCTAGCCTTGGAGGGTTCGCCTTTTCTGTTGACACATTTAAAATAAAATTCTTTTTTACTACCAATAATTTAAATGATTTAATTTCTGATCCTGATGATGGGATGGCTGACGTTTATTCAATTTATGATTTAAAGGTTAGTTACATCAATCAATGGTGTGCTAACCAGTTGTGGGATACGGGAAAATTAATAACCCCAAAGGAGTTTGGGGTTTTAGCAGATTCAGTTTATTATCTCACTGTAGAATCAGCAAGAGGTGGATCTTATTTTTTGCATGGAGGTAATGAGGCATTAAATAAACAGCCAATTATTACGAATGCCTGCACTGGTGGGGATGTTGTTTTGAATATGCCGGGACCTGGAAGCGGTTTCTCCTACCAATGGCAGGTCGATGTAGGAACTGGTTTTATTAATATAACCGACGGAGGTAATTATTTTGGTGCTAATACTTCCACATTGATAATAATTCATCCCCCCACAAATTTTAGTGGAAACAAATATCGGTGCATTGCAACAAATGGAAGCAATACAATAACTGGTGTTGCACAAACACTGAAATTTTCCGCAACCTGGGAGCCGGGAGGTTTCGATAATAATTGGGAAAGTGCAGCAAACTGGAATTGTGGTATCGTACCTGATGAAAACACGGATGTAATTATTCCACCAAATGCATCAAATATTCCGCAAATAAATAGTAACGTAATTATAAAAAGTTTAAAATCCTCAGCACAAGCTGTGATTACGGTGAATGCGGGGTATAAACTGGAGATAAAGAAATAGTTTTTATGAAATTATATTTAAGCTTATTATTTACATTATTTGTAGTTAATCTATGTAATGCACAATGTGAGATTTTTGGAGCAGGCATGGGGGGCACTCCATCATGTGGTTCAATAGGAGTAGGAATTTCTCAGACTTATACAGACCAAAGTTATATATGGTACCGAAATGGGATTAAAGTTGGCGGACCATTGCCTGGAAATGGCGGCGCTCTGAGCCTTTCATTTAGATTAGCTGATTCAGCTGATCAAGGAATTTATAAAATTTTTACGTATAAATCAGGATGTGATAGTTTACAAATTAATGGAGAAGTGAATGCCGTACTTGCATTTCCCAAAGTGCAGAATATATTAAATGCGGGCTTCGTGTGTCCAGCCGGAGAAGGACGGTCTTTCATTTTAGAAGACTCAGAACCTGGAGTCAGATATATACTATCCACTTATGCTGGATATCCGCCCTTAGATACCGTTATCGGAACCGGAGAACAAGTCTCTTTTGATCCAGTTTATAATCCTGGCCAGTATACAATTACTGCGTTGGGAGGTGGATGCAATATGCCTTTAGGAAACCCTTCAATGTATGGATATTCTATTCTACCCTTTGAGGAAGGTTTCAATATCAATTCAAACGTCATAACCAAAACTTGCTGGACTCAGCAGTTCATTTCAGGAGCTAGTAATTTATTTGCAGAAACTTCACATATAAATCCTCAAACTACACCTTTTGAAGGAAGTCGATTTGTGTCATGGAAAAGCGGAGAAGCGACGCACCCAATTAATTCTGAAACCAGATTAATATCACCTAATATTCAAGTTTTAGGTACAGCTAATATTAAAGTCGAATTTTATTGGTACAACAATAATAACCCTCTATATAATTCAGGAACTTATTTGAATGAAGGTGTGCAAGTAGAATATCAAGCCGGATCCAATTTTATCAATGGGGGACCCTTTATTGCTAGACATGATGCAAGTTTAGCACCAGGAACGGGACAGTGGAAGAAGAAAACTATTATTCTGCCACAAAATTTTGGCGGTATAGGTAATATCAATGTTGGTTTGAAATTTAAATCCCAAGGTGGAAATAGTTGCGGATTAGATTCGTTAAGAATTTTGCCTGCTTGCTCTGAAATAGTTCCTTCAGTAAATTTCACAAGTGTCGGATCAAATACAGTTTCATTTTCGTGGCAGGCTGTTGGTGGTGCAGTCGAATATCAATATTTCGTGTCGACCTTCGACACACCCCCTACAACTTGGGGTACATTAACAAGCTCGCTTTCAGGTGAAGTTTCTGGCCTGACTGGTTCAACCAGATATTATTTACATATTACAGCTGGCTGTAGTCCTGGTGTTTTTGGCAAATGGACAACCATTCCATTTTATACGCGACCGGATTGTTCAACAGCCCCTGTTGCATCGTTGTGTACACCATTAGTTATTTTTTTTGAAGGTGGTGTAAAGGGAAATTGGGATTTGCTCGGCAATTATCCCACAAATTCAATTGGAGTTCCTCAATTTGGAATCGAAAAAATAATAAAATTTACACCACAAGAATCGGGAGTTTTTTATATAAAAGGGGGCGGCTTAAATGGTGGTGGGGGCAGCTCAATTTTCATAAAGCCTTCTTCTACAGGGTGTACAGAAACAGGTTGGATATGTGCTGGCCGATCTATCAGTAATAATCCTGTGCCGCTTGGTTTTCTAAACGCAGGGATCGAATACTTAATCTTATTGGATCAGAGTCAAAATCCGGGAGGTTGGAACTTAACCTTTCAAATCTGTAAATCCGAATTAGCTGCTATCTCAACAGATTGTTCGGACCTTTCATCAAATTGGAATACATTCTTTCCCATAATCCCTGCCAATAGTACAAAAGATGAATATTTCCTGGATCCAAATGGCAATCTCATTGCGAAATTGAATTTTACAAATGTGAACTCCTCACCCGGTCAGGTCCATGTATCCAGAAATGTAAATTCAGGCAGTATTCGCCGAGATATATCCAACAAAGAATATCTGAATAGAAACATAACAATTAGTACTACGAACCAGATAAACGGAAATATTAAAGTTTCATTCTATTTCCCACAAAATGAGCTTACTCAAATCATAAACGAACCAAATGATGGTGTTGCGGATGTAAATAATGTATCAGAGCTTAATGTTACGCGCATACAACAGTCCTGCGCTCCAGTGGTACATGAAGGTAGCTCTAAATTTATTGGACAGATAAACTCTGGTAATTATAATGTCAACACTGGCTTCGTGGAATTTTTAACTGATTCAAGCGGCACTTTCTTTTTACATGGCGGGAATGTGAAGTTAACAAACGAGCATGATTGTAATGCATCGTTAACAATACCTGAATGTACTCCTTATAATATTACCTTATCCGATGGTGAAGGTGTCTGGTTTGGTAGTGGAAAGGAGACAATACTAAAATTTATTCCTAGTAATTCAGGTGTCTATTATATCGAGGGAATAGGAGGATATTATGAATTCACATACTATTTTAAAAAATTAACAGACGGATGTAATTCAACAGGATGGAATGTGGTGACCGGAGATCTAACAGCAAAAAAGCCTCTTGGCTGGCTCGAAATAGGGCAAACTTATTTAATTGGTGTAAACAAAAACGCATTTGGAAACATCACACAGACTATCAAGATTTGCAGATCACCCATTAACGCTCCGTCCGTTGTAAATACTTGCAATATTTTGAGTCAAATTACTAATAGTTCAAACAAAAATTATTTGATTGACAGTGAAGGAAATTTAATTGCTGAATTGGATTTCACTGGGTCGTCTGGTTACTACTATGATTTATACAATGTTGATTCACGTGTCAATGTTAATTCCAGTTTGGTTCGAAAAGACATATTCAATAAGGAATATATCGATCGTAACTTTTATTCTTCGATAAGACTTCAGGATACAATCAAGATAAAGCTGTTCTTTTCAAATGCTGAACTACAAAGACTGATCAACCAACCAAATGACGGCGTGGGGGATGTAGATAACGTTGCTCAACTTAAGGTAACAACTTCAGGTTTCAATTGTACCAACGCAATCAATACAAGCGGTACCTTGATTCCTGTAATTTCCTATGGAGATTATGGCACTGATGGAAAATATGTCGAGATCTACTCAAAATATTTCGGAAACCTGTTCATCCATGGAGGATATTCCCCTCTGCATAATGGAAAAATTGACAGTCTGAAAGTTTTGACAGGCAGTGCAAATTCAGTTTTCTTCAGTTGGAAACCGATTCAGGATGTAATTAATTATGAATATTCTATAACCACTTCAGGGATTCCTGGCACAGCAATTTCCGTAGCAGGTTCGTCGGCAACTCATAATGGGTTAATCCCTTCAACTGATTATTATCTGCACGTCAGGGCACAATGCAGACCAGGAGTTTTTGGCGAATGGGAGACTATTCAATTCCGTTCGGCAGAGGATTGCAACAACAGTCCCATTTTGTCCCAGTGCGTTAGCGTTACAACAACACTTGAAGTTGGTACAGGTGCCTGGATTCTCCCGTACTATAACCCGTATTCGGAAATACAGGGAACCACAGGTCGAGAAAAAGTATTTCGGTTCACTCCGACCGAATCCGGATTATTTTATTTAGAAATTACTAGTTCAAATTATGCACAACCCGCATTTTTTTACAAATCAGCAGGTGGATGTGATGAAATTGGATGGAACAGGTTAGAACAGACATCTGGAAAATATGTGTTTGGGATGCTTGAGAGCGGTGTCACTTACTATGTGCTCCTCGACCAAAACTTACCGTAC
>CAZCKF010000277.1:0-5175 GCA_964499155.1 uncultured Chitinophagaceae bacterium | reverse complement strand
TTCACGAATTGTTGGATTAATTGGTTCTTCCAATAATCCGATCTCAGGGATGACGATTGCAACGATCATGGGCACCAGCCTGATTTTTATTAGTGTTGGCTGGACTGGTGCACGTTACGAACCTCTTGTTCTTGTTGTTGGTGGAATGATCTGTATTGCAGCAGCAAATGCCGGGGCAACATCCCAGGATTTAAAAAGTGGTTTCATTGTTGGAGCTACCCCACGTAACCAGCAAATTGCTTTATTTATTGGTGCCATTGTTTCTTCTATTGTCATTGGTATTACTATCAAATACCTCGACAGACCCACAGCAGAAATGACTGCACAGGGAATTAAACATGCAATAGGTACACAACTTTATCCGGCCCCGCAGGCCACACTCATGGCAACCCTGGACCGCGGTATTCTTTCCCAAAATCTCGACTGGCAATTCATTTTTGTGGGCGTCTTCCTTGCAATCGTTATGGAATTGTGCGGAATAAAATCACTGAGTTTCGCAGTCGGTACCTATCTGCCGCTTTCAACCACACTACCCATATTTATTGGTGGAGCTATCAAAGGAATCGTTGACCGAGTAAAACTCAAGCGCGATCAACCAACAACGCATGAAGAAGAAGAACTGGGAAGAGGAAATTTATTTGCAACCGGACTTGTTGCTGGTGGCGCCGTAGCGGGAGTGATCATTGCGTTTATAAGTGGCTCGGATGGAGGAGCCAGATTCCTCGCAAAAATAAATACCGAGCATGGCATCACTAATGTATTGGGAGAAGGTGGATATTTTTTGCTTGGCGTACTATTCTTTGCAGCCATGGCATGGATGCTTTATCGTATTGGTGTATCCAGGAAAAAAATGACATAGACATGATTTGAATCAATCACTTTTGAGATTGTATTTTCCAATACTTTAAGCAAGAGCACTTCAAATTGAAGTGCTTTTTTATTAGAGGATATTCATCCCTCAATTGGAATCGTTTGATTATTTCAAAATGCTTTCAGGGAAGTTCACTTCGAAAGATTACGGTTGAAAAATAAATTTCTTTAGAAAAGAATAATCAAACGATTGTTTGAATTAAATTATGGATCTAAAACTTAAACCCACACCATGAGAAGATTAACTACCCTTCTTCTTGCAGGAGCATTTATTATCGCAGCCTGCAACAAAAAAGACGCAAATGTGAGTACCGTAGTAACAGACGAGCAGAATGTAGCTGGTCGTGAATGTGCATCACATGAATTATTAGAAAAGCAACTGGCTGAAGATCCTCAGCGCGCTTCATTTCTGCAAGATCTTGAAAGAAAAACCGAAAACTATCCTGGAAGAAATGCTGCTTCACGTTTTAATGGAACATTGTATATCGGCGTTGTCGTTCACGTTGTACATTCAAATCCAAACATTGTTTCAGATGCACAGATCCAATCACAGATCGATGTGCTGAACAGGGATTTCAACAAAGAGAACACAGAGCTTGCTAATACAAATGTGTATCTCGCAGGTTACCCGCACGCGAATGTTGCAGATTGCGATATTCGTTTTTACCTCGCACAAACAATCCGCAAGCAAACCAATGTTGGTGCTTTCGGAACAAATGATGCGGTAAAAAGATCTTCTTCTGGTGGCAGCGACGCAGTAAGTGCTACTACAAGATTAAATTTCTGGGTTTGTGACCTGAGTGGCGGATTGCTTGGATATGCTCAATTCCCTGGCGGATCAGCATCAACAGATGGAGTTGTTTGCGATTACCAGGCATTCGGTACTACATCAACGGGTTTTTCATTGTATTCAACTTTTAACAAAGGAAGAACTGCAACACATGAAATCGGACATTGGCTGAATCTTCGTCACATCTGGGGAGATGCACGTTGTGGAAATGATCTTGTTTCAGACACACCCACACATGATGCATCAAATGGTGGTTGCCCGTCAACAACTCACAAGAGCAAATGC
Organism: uncultured Chitinophagaceae bacterium; assembly: GCA_964499155.1. Lineage (GTDB taxonomy): Bacteria > Bacteroidota > Bacteroidia > Chitinophagales > Chitinophagaceae > CAZCKF01. The sequence continues at coordinate 3,230 of CAZCKF010000277.1, read as the reverse complement.
CAGGGACGCCCGCTCGAGCAGTGGATGAACTACATGGATTACACATATGATGCATGTATGTACATGTTCACAAGCGGACAGAAAACAAGAATGGATGCGGCAATAGATAATTCACGCGGATCGTGGGTTTCTACAACTCCACAGTAAAATTGCATTTAGATTATGGGAAAGACCTTCGCCTTAGGCGGAGGTTTTTTCTTTTGGGCTGCGAGCGGAAAGCTGCGAGCTTCGAGCTGTGAGCTTCGAGCGCTGCTAGACATCGCGAGTGACTGTGTTTACAAAAGTCGAATAAGGCTTTTAGCACGGTCGTTTATTACAAGATCTATCCTACAATTAGAAAAATAAATATTGAAAATTGTGCATAGAACTTGAACATGTAAATTATCATCCTCGTGTCCTTGAACATTTAATCTTTTCACTTTAGTCTTCACTTGAATCTCGAATCTCGCATCTTGAGTCTCGAATCTTTACACACCCGTAATTGCTTTTCTGTCGTGATCACCACTACTGCTAACACAGACCATGCAACGGCAGAATATATTCCCGGGAATAACAATGATTTGGATTCCATTGCCATGGAGAGGAATGCTAATGGCAACCACATTCCCACAATCAGAGGAATATATTTTTTCCAACCCCTTATTCGGTTTGCGATGATAATTTGTATTCCAACCACCAGCATCAACACGTTGCTTAATGGCCAGAAAAGATCAATCACAATAAAATAGGGTGGCTTATTCTTTTCAACAACCATCTGAATGATGTTTGAAATATTCGCAATAGTTAGTGATGCAAGCAGTATCCACAAAATTCCCTTTCCAAATTTTGATTCACCTGTTGCTTCAAGTCTTTGTAATGCTACCACGCTGCACATCCAGGCTGTTAGATAAATAATTCCCCAGAAGCCTGTAAACCAGGAATCAGAAAGATGTGGATTTGTATTTTCCAGATACATTCCAATGCACAACCAGGGTGCTCCAATCAATGCTAATACGCCCAATACCTTGTTCGACATATCCCATTTTTATTTAGGAGGTAAAAGTAAAAGGGTGGTTTACGCCTGAATATGGCTAAAGAAATCAACTGCTGATTTGACTGTACGAACTGTAATGTCAATTCCAATCATGACACTTGAATGACAGAAGTTAATTGGCAGTATTGACACCGGAAGCATCAACATTAATGATTGAAGGAGCAGATATTTTAAGCAAGGAGTTGTTTTCAAGTGATTTTATCCTGCGATTCATAACATAAAACCATAGGGGAGGAACCATAGATAAAAGCATCATTCCCGGATAACCTGTAGGCATTTGGGGAGAATCATCGTGATGACGAAGTACCTGGTATTTCCTGCTCGCGAGATAATGGTGGTCACTGTGTCGGCTTAATTCAAACAGCATCAGCCTTCCAATGATATGATTGCTGTTCCAGCTATGGGCTGGCATGGCACGTTCATATTTGCCCTCAGCAATTTTTTTTCTCTGCAAGCCATAGTGTTCGATGTAATTAACTGTTTCAAGAAGACCAATTCCAATTCCGGCAGCAATTAGGAAACACAGGGTCGCAAACCAACCGAATACAAAAAAGATTGAGGTGACAAATAATAGTTGAATTAAATGAAATTGAATCATTTCATTTTTAAAAGAAATAACCCGATGTTGTTTTTTCCTCATTTCATCAGCAGCAATTTTCCATGCGCTGAAATAGCTGAAAACAATGGAACGAAAATAAAATGCATAAACTGTTTCATTATATCTCGCACTGCTGGGATCTTCAGGAGTGGCTACACGTTTATGATGCCCGCGATTGTGCTCAATATAAAAATGCATGTAGAGTGAGGTCAATAACAGCATTTTGGAAAGGAATTGCTCGAATGGATTTACACGATGACCCAGTTCATGGCCAACATTGATTCCAAAAGTGCCACACAACAATCCCATCACCCACACACGACCGACAACATCATACCAGGCGAGGGATTCATTTGTAATTCCGTATAAAAAATAAAACAGCGCTGCGAACTGCAGAACAACTATTACATAGAGAAAAAAGTCATATACCTTATCGTTCTTTGCAACTTCCTCTTCAGCTGTATCCAGGTTGGAAGCATCGGGCCGAAGCAATAATTCAGTAACAGGTATAATGACCCATGAATAAATCAAAGGGATCCAAACCTCCCACCCTGTTACAGTGAAACTGCGCATTGCTCCCACGTAAATAATGAGCGGGGACAGGTATTTGAAAGCTCTGATTCTCATGCTGCAAGCCAAATTTATAAAATACAATAGGTTATTTAACGTTAAATTGACTGCATACAGGTTGTATCCTGTGAAAGAAGTTTAAACTTTACCTAACCAATTCAGTCTCAATCAAAATTTAGTACATGCCGCTGAGCAACCAGCTTAAAAATCAGCATCTTCTGTGGCGAGCAGGTTTTGGACCTGCAGTTGAGCAACTCGGAGATCTTTCAAAAACAAATCCTCAACAGGTTTACCAGGCATTGAAGAAAGCTTCAGCAAAAAAGCCCGATTACCTCAATGCGGCAGATGATTACCTCAAAGGATTCTGGATGGGTGCCGAAGAAATTGGTCGCCAGCAGAAGAAGAAAGAACTCGATGAAACCGAACGGAAGCAACTTCAAAAAAGCAATCGTGAAAGCCTGAGAAACCTGAATCTTTTCTGGTTAAATGAAATGGTCGGAAGTTCTGCACAGCTCCGTGAAAAGATGGCCTTTTTCTGGCATGGACATTTTGCCTGCAGGAATATCAATGTTTTCTTTCAACAAATTCTTCTTGATTCACTCCGCCGCAATGCACTTGGAAGTTTTCGTACAATGTTGCATGAAGTTTCCAAATCAGCAGCAATGCTCAACTTTCTGAATAATAACCAGAACAGGAAAGGACACCCGAATGAAAATTTTGCACGCGAGGTAATGGAATTGTTTACGATGGGTCGTGGCAATTATACTGAACATGATATAAAAGAGGCAGCGCGCGCATTTACTGGTTGGGGCGCAAATATTAAGGGAGAATATGTTTTCAGGAAGTTCCAGCACGACGATGGCACAAAAACAGTTTTGGGTAAAACAGGAACATTGTCGGGAGAAGATGTTCTGGAGATCTTGCTTGAGCGTGGAGAAACAGCACGATATATAACGGAGAAGATCTACAAATTTTTTGTCAATGACGATACGTCCAAAGTTGCGTCACGTATTGATGGACTTGCAAAAA